>JACCYW010000204.1 GCA_013696275.1 Chloroflexota bacterium
AAGCGCACGTCCTTGCCCGATGGCTGGATGATGGCGTTCATGCTCATCGATGCTGCGCCCCATCAGACTCGCAATGTGCTCGAGGACCTTGGGAGGATGGACCCGGATCATGTAGCTGCGGCGGCGATCGTCACCGGGAGCGCCGACCTGCTGGTCGAACTCCACGCCGAGGACTTCGATGGCCTCCTCGACCATGCCGAGCTTGTGGGAGAGATCGACGGCATCAGATCCACCCGAACGACCTTCGTCCAGCCGTCCGACAACAGCCCCAACCGGCCGGATGGGCAGGCGAGCTAGACCACCTTCAGGCGCGCAGCAAGGTCGTCAGCGCGCGCTTGGGCCGTGCTGGCACGTAGGCTATCCAGCAGCGGCCGCACGTGGGCCAGGATGTCGCTTGCACGGTCCTGCCGTCCTGCATCCGACAGGGCCTCGGCCAGCTCCAGATGCGTAACGGCCGACTCCCAGCGCGCGTCGACCGACTCGAACGCGGCGGCCGCCCGTTCGAGGAGCTCGACGGCCCGTTGGTGATAGCCGGTGGCCCTCGCCGCTCGGCCTTCCAGCCTATCAGCGAACGCTGGCAATACGAGCGAGCCTCCGAGGTCAGCCTCGTGGCGCACTTCAGCGGTCACCGCCGGCACCTCGGCCCATGATCCCGCCATGGCGACGACCTCGCATCGGACCTCCAGGCAGAGGCCGGCCGAGTCGCGGTGCCAGGGGACCGGCGGCACCGTCAACATCCGCGACGCTTCCTCCAACCGACCTCGCAGCGCGAGAAGGCAGGCTGTCCAAGGAGCATCGGAGGCTGGCTCGGCCAAGGCCGAGCTGCGATCGTCCAGCGAGGCATCATCCCGGCCCTCGTCCGCGGGCGTCATCTCGGCCCGTAACCGGTCGGCCGCCTCGGGGTCGCCGCGCCACTCCTCGATGAGGGCCGCCGCGGCCCACGGCCGGCGGCGAAACCCAGCCCGACTCTCGTCCTCGCGCGGCGGCGCAAAGGATCGTGCCAAGGCAAGATCCTCCATCACACCATCCCAGTCGCCCAGCCGGAAGCGAGCCAGAGCACGCCACTCGAGGCTGTGCAGTGCGATGGTCGGAGCTTGGTCCGCGGAAAGGCGGACGCCCTCGTCAGCCAGCTGGAAGGCTTCGCGATATCGACCTCGATGGAAGCTCACCCAGGCGGCCATGGCGTGCACGTCTTCGATCTCGCGCAGGTCGTGCAGACGGGGCACCAGTGCGAGCCGCCGAGCAGTCAAGTCTGTCATCTCGCCGTAGCGGCCCCGCGCGTACCAGAAGGTGCCAACACAGTCGAGGGCAGCCGACTCAAGATCGGCCAGACCCAGCCGTTGAGCCATCGCTGCGGCGGCTTCCCCTTCCTGGCGGGCCTGTCTGAACGCAACCTCCGCCGTGCCTTCGTCGCCGAACAGGCGCGGCCACATCGAGCTGCTGTAGAGCATCCGCGCCCGCTCCGCGCTGTCGCCGCCACCGGCCGCCGCCAACCCCAGGTCGAGCAGCTGCCGAGCCTCCGCTTCCGAGGGCAACTCGGTCATACCACCCCAGCGCATGGGTGTCTCGAGCGCCTGGCCGCACAGCCGCGCGATGCCCGGACCATCGTCCGGAGCGCCGACCGACCGCGCCATCGCCGCCTCCCGGAGCGTCGACCAGGCGCGGTCTCCCCAGAACGCGAAAAGGTAGGCTTCGCCGAGCGAGGCGAGAGCTTCCGACCGCTCGAGCTCACCTCGTGCCGGCACCAGCGCCCTCTGCGCGAGCGAGGTCGCGGCGTCCAGGGTGAAGCGTGAGCGCGCGTCATGCGAGGCGGCCAGCAGCTCGTCGAAGGCGCGCTTTCGCAGGCCGTCGATGACCAGGGGGTCGGCCGTCGGATCGCCGGCCGCCAGTCTGTGCGCCGCCTCGTCGTGATGCGCCACCGTTTCCAGCGAACCACCACGCCCGGCGGCCTCGATCCAACGCGCGACCCGAGCGTGAACGCGGGCCCTGGAACGTCGGGAGAGACCCTCGTATGCCACCTGCTGCGTCAGTGCGTGTTTGAAGGCAAAGCCCTCCGGCTCGTCCGGATGATCGGTCGCCCGGACGAGGAAGGATCGTTCCACCAGGCGCCCGAGCGAGGCCTCGATGGCTGGCTGGTCGATGCCTGCCAGGGTCGCCAGCAGGCTCGGCCAGACCGTGCGGCCGGCCACCGCCGCGAGCTGCAGCGTTCGCTTGTCGATGGCATCCAGCCGATCGATGCGGGCGGCGAGCACGGCCAGGACCGTGTCCGGCAGTCGCTCATCGGGCGGGCGGACACCAGGCTCACCGACATCAAGGACCAGCTCCTCCAGGAAGAACGGGTTGCCCTCGGCGCGCACGGCAATGCGTCGGCGGTCCTCCGGACTCAGGGATCCGCCGCCGCGCATCCGGACCAGCTCTGAGGCTGCCGCCATGGGCAGTGGGCCCAGCACGAGCTCGTACATGGAGCGCGGCCCTCGCCCCCAGCCCGGGGCTCGCTCAGCCAGCTCCAGACGCGCTGTGCAGACCATCGCCAGGGGCCCGACGACCCGTTCGGCGAGCTCCTCCAGCAGGTCGAGCAGGGAGGGGTCTGCCCAGTGGATGTCCTCCATCGCCAGCAGGCATGGTCCGCCCGCGACGACCGCGCTCAACCACGTTCGCCACGCCAGGTGGGTCTCGTAGCGGACCTGCCGAGGCGGCAGGTCGCGCATCGACCCCGCAGCGTCACCCAGGCCGACCGACCAGGCGAGCGCCGCCACCGCCCGCCCTCGTTCCTCATCCGTCGCCAGGCGTGGGCTGGGCAGCATCGTAGCCAACCGACGCAGCGCCTCCGGGCCAGAGTCCGTGTCGAGGACACCGGCCGCCTTCTTCAACATGCCGCCAAGCGGCGCATAGGCGCTGGCCTCTGTCGGCGGCCGGCAACGACCGTGCAGCACGCGCGCTGGCGTCGGTCTCTCGCCGAGCGTCCGGGCCACCTCCTCCGCCAGACGGCTCTTGCCGGAGCCCGCCTCGCCGGTCACGACGACGAGCGCCGGTCGGCCGTCGGTGAACGCCTTGTCGGCCACCTCCAGCAGGTCAGCCATGGCCTCTTCGCGGTCCACGAACGGTGACAGTTCCGGTACCGCCCCGTCATCACCGGTCTCGGCCACAGCCAGCAGTTCATGGATGGACACCGGCTCGACACGGCCCTTGACCGTTCGGGGACCCAGCGATACGAACTCGAAGGCGGACCGAGCGGCGCGCACGGTCCGTTCGGCGACCACGATCCGTCCCGGCTCTGCCAACTGCTCCAGGCGGGCGGCGACGTTGACGACATCGCCTGCCACGATGCCCTCCTCAAGGCGACCGCCCGGCCGGGTGAGCGCCTCACCGGTGTTGATCCCGATGCGCATCTGGAGCACGATGCCCAGGCGCGTCGACCACGAGCTGTTGAGTCCGTCCAGCCTGGCGCGCATC
>JACCYW010000208.1 GCA_013696275.1 Chloroflexota bacterium
TGTGATGTCTTCCGCTTGCCCGTCTCGGGCTCGGCCATGCCCTTCTCCGGCTCGGCCTGTGGCTCGTCACCAAGACCTTGGTCACCTCCGTTGACATAGCCCTGCCGGCGTTCCCGCTCAGCGAAGAAGTCCTCGTTGACGGGCCCGGTCCAGTCGGTCATCAGGTCGTCGCTGTTCATGCCGGTGTCCGCCGGCCGCAGTGGGCCTGCGGAAGCTCCCAGGGCCGGTAGCGCTTCCCGCAGGCATGACAGACGGTGTCACGGTTGCGCAACCGCTCGGCGGGCCTGTAGGGACGCCACGAGAAATCGCCACAGGGCGGATCGATCCGCTCGCCACATCCGCCGAAGGCGTCGTGCTGGACGAGTCGAGATTCACGCGCCCGGAGAGCGCGGCGAGTGCTATCGTCTGTTTCGTCGAGCGGGGTGGTTTGTTCCATCGGTGCACCTCGTTTCGTCAGGCCGCTGGGCGCGTGACTGCCCGGCGGCCGTCTCATGTCAAGCCGCTGTGCTTCGTCCGGCGGTCTCGGCCTCGATCCACTCTTCTAGCCGGCGGACGCTCACTCGGACTGAGCGACCGATGCGGACGATGCCGGGGAACGTCCCGGCGGCGGCCATCTGATAGGCGCGTGTGCGTCCGATACCGCAGATCCGTGCGGCTTCGGTAAGAGACACAAGCAGTGGATCCGCCATCTGTTCAGCCCTCCGTCCTAGTGGTCCCGTTCGGTTCCGATAAGCATCGCGGGGACCTCACCGGATGTCACGGGGTGATAGCATGTACGCGCAATGTACGATGACGCTGACCGGTTCGGGCGAGGCTCGACCGATGATCTGGTGGACGAGATCGCGAGGCGGGAGACGGCCGATCCCGCGGCATGGCGGACGGCCGGGCGATGGTGGGTCCCGGATGAGATCCGCGTGGAGGACGGGGAGCTTGTGCCCGCCCTGCGCCCGGACCGGCGGCACGGGCGGCAGGTCGTACAGGCCACCAGCGGCGATGACGAGAACGCGATGCTCGGTGACTTCGTTGAACTTGTGAGCGCTACCGAAGCTCGTGCGTTCGCGCGGTACGCCAGCCGCTGGGGGATGCTCAGGCTCTGTGCCCACGGCCTCCCGGCCACTCACGACAAAACCACGTTGCCGGAGTCGCTCGCTCGCCCCGGTCGTTCCATCTCATCCGACTCCGAGTGGGATGTGGATCGCTGCGTCGTCTCGTTCCTCGTGCGAGAGCCGATCGCGACGTGGCGGTACTGGGCTCGCCAGGCACGAGCGCTATTGGTGGTCTCTGAGCGGCTGGCCGCGGGTCAGCTCGGCGGTGATGACGAATGGGCCGAGCTTCAGGCACCGGGTCCGTGGGCGCGGGACTGGCCTCTGGCTGAACCGCTGACGCTTGCCGTTCGCGATCTTCCAGATGGCGGGAAGGAATACGTCCCGTCCGGCCCGTGGGCCAGCGGACCCGAGTGGCGGGAGTCAGTGGTGCACAGTCTGGATGACATCGTCGGCGAACGCGGCAGGGACCAGCGGATGGCTATGGAACGGCACTCCGCGGGGGAGACTCTGCAACACTGGCTGACCCTCGCAGGGGTGGGACTTACGGTGTCCTGGACGGGCACGAGCCCCGACATGGCGTGGCGGTCCGGCGGCCTCTTCGGTGCGCTCGGCATGAAGCTGCTACTCGCCGCCAGCCGGGTTCCTGGCTGGGCACTGTGTGCCGGCTGCGCGAAGCCGCACATACCCGCCCGACAGGCGCGTAGGGGATCGTCGCGCTTCTGCTCCGACTGCCGCATGGCGAACGTTCCTGCCCGAACAAGGGCCAATCGACGCTATGACGCGAGACGTACCGATCCCACCTTCCGGCAGCGGGAGCGCGAGCGCCTCCGGGCCTACCGAGAGCGGCAGCGCGGGCGATCATCATCGGAGGAAGCCAGATGACCAGACGAGGTGCCCAGGAAGGGTCTATCTACCGACGTGCGGACGGTCTGTGGGTGGGCGCCGTCCACCTTGGCTACCGCGATGGCAAGCGCCGCCGCAAGGCCGTCTACGGGAAGACGCGGCGCGAGGTCCAGGAGCAGGTGACCGTGACCCTGCGAGCCGTGCAACAGGGCCTTCCGGTGCCCACGGAGCGCCAAACGGTGGACCAGTACCTCTCGGCATGGCTGGTGACCGCCAGGACCGCCCTGCGACCACGCACGCACGAGTCCTACGCCGATACCGTCCGGCTGCACATCATCCCGACGCTCGGTGGGGAGCAGCTCGCGAAGCTCTCACCGGGCCAGGTGCAAGCTCTCCTGGACGCGAAGCTGGCCGGCGGCCTGTCGCCTCGGACCGTCCAGTACATCCATGCCATCCTGCGCCGGGCACTCGGCCAGGCATACCGCTGGGGGATCGTGCCGCGCAATGTCGCCTCGGTGGTGACGCCACCGCGTGTTCCTAGGGTCGAGGTGCGGCCCTTCGATCCGGATCAGGCGCGGGCATTCCTCAGTGCCATGCGCGGCGATCGCCTGGAAGCGCTCTACACCGTCGCCATCGCCGTCGGTCTGCGGCAGGGGGAAGCACTCGGGCTCCGCTGGCGGGACGTGGATCTTGAGGCTGGGTCGCTGCGAGTGTGCCATTCACTCCAGCGCATCGAAGGAAAGCTCCAGCTTGTCGAGCCGAAGACCGCGCGCAGTCGCCGCACTGTGTCACTTCCCGGCGTCGTTGTGACCGCACTACGTGAACACCGCGTGCGCCAGCTCCAGGAGCATCTACTAGCCGGCTCGCGATGGCAGGTGTCGGACCAAGTATTCACCAGCACCATCGGGACGCCGCTCGATGGCGTGACCGTGACCCATCGCTTCCAGGACACGCTCCGGCGGCTCGGTATGCCTCATCAGCGCTTCCATGATCTGCGCCATGCCTGCGCCTCCCTGCTGCTCGCCCAGGGAGTCTCGCCACGAGTAGTCATGGAGACGCTCGGCCACTCCCAGATCAGCGTGACCATGAACGTCTACTCCCACGTCATCCCAGCGCTCCAGCGGGACGCGGCCGACCGGATGGACGCGCTGCTGTCCAGCTCAGGTAGGGTCTGACCGGATCGCGTGGCTACAGTGTGGCTACAGTCGGACATGAAAAGAGACTCTCCGGTCGCCCTGGAGAGCCTCGATCGTGCTCAAGTACTGGTGAGCCGCGAAGGACTCGAACCTTCAACCAGCTGATTAAGAGTCAGCTGCTCTACCATTGAGCTAGCGGCCCACGAAACCCGATTCTCGCGGACAGCCGCCTTTCGCGTCAACCCGCTTTCCA
>JACCYW010000218.1 GCA_013696275.1 Chloroflexota bacterium
TGAAGGCGGTCGTCATGTACAGGATGCCGATCTTCTTGTGATCGGTCGTGGTCAGCCACTCGTAGACGCGCGAGCGCGCCGTAGGGTAGGCGACCCTCCGGGGGATGGCGGTGGTGGCCATCAGCGATCCTCCTCACGAGGCGGTCTGATCATGGAGTCACCTCGAGGGTGCCGGTCATCTGCTGAGCATGGACGTCGCAGTGGAAGAGATAACTGCCCGGCTCGGCGGGGGCGGTGAAGCTCACGCTCTGCTGGTTGCCCGGCCCGGCCATGACCTCGGTCGCGGCGATGCGCGGTGCCGACGGATCAGCACCCTGGAAGAAGGCGATGTTGTGGGGCAGGTTCGAATCGTTCAGGTAGCTGACGGTGACGCTGGCCCCGGCCGGGACCTGGAGAGAAGTCTGGCTGAAGGCGATGGGCGCGTCGGGCGTAGTAGCTGTCTCTACGACGGTCCCGCCTGGCGGTGGTCCTCCGGACGGCGGTGGTCCTCCGGACGGCGGTGGTCCGCCCGATGCTGGCGGGGGCGTCGCGTTCGCTCGCGCCTGCTCGGCGGCCACCCACGTGTCGTATTCGGCGCGCGGCACGGCCCGCACGGTGAAGAACATGTCCGAATGGGCCAACCCGCAGAACTCGGCGCACTGGCCCCCGTAGGTGCCGGGCCGCTCGACCACGACCTCGAATTCGTTCACGCGCCCCGGCACGACGTCCCGCTTGAAGAAGAACTGAGGGACGTAGAAGGAATGGATGACATCCTGTGAGTGGAGCCTGAAGCGCACCGTTTCGCCGACCGGCAGGACCATCTCAGGCCCGTCGATGCCGGCACCCGTGAAGCTCAGATCCTCCTCCGGATAGTCGAAGGTCCATTGCCACTGGAAGCCGGTCACATCGACCTCCACGTCCGGATCGGCGGCTCGCGCTTCGATCTGGAAAAGGACGCTCATGGCCAGGACGAAGAGGCCGGTCACGATGACGGCCGGGATGATGGTCCAGGCGATCTCCAGCACGTTGTTGCCGTGCGTCTGGGTCGGCAGATCGCGGTCCGTCGGGCGCCGACGATAGCGGAGGGCGATGTAGATGATGAGCCCTTCCACGAGCAGGAAGACGGCCACGGCGATGACGAAGACGATCGGGTACAGCTCGGCGCTGAGGCGGCCCTGCTGGGTCACCACCTCGCCTGGTAGGAAGTTCGGCGGCGCCGCATCGCCGGTGGTCTGTTGGCTGGTCTGGCCAGCGCATGCCGCGAGCAGGAGTGTGCCCAGACCGAGCGCGCCAAGGCTGATCGATCTTCGCAGGCACGCACGCGGGTCAGGATGCAACGCGACTCCCCTGGGATGACTCGGCTAGAGCGGCGCCTATGATACGGCGTGCCGCACCGATTCGCGCTCAGGACGGCCTCCGCCCCGATCGCCGGATGGGCGCTGCTCGCAGTGCCATCCGGCGTGTCGGCACATGGCCCGGTGGCCCCTCCGCTGGATGGCTGGACCGCTTTCACGGCATGGTCCCTGGAAGCTCACGTGGTGCTGCCGCTCATCGTCGCGCTGGTCGCTTTCCACTGGGCCGTGCGGACCGTGGATGCGGCCCATCCGAGGTCCCGGGTACCGCGCCGTCGCGTTCTCGCCTGGGACGCAGCGTTGTTCATCCTGCTGGTCGCGCTCCAGTCGCCGGTCGCCGCCTACGACACGACCCTGTTCTCGGCCCACATGATCCAGCATCTGCTGTTGACGCTCGTCGCTGCGCCGCTGTTGGTCTACGCCGCCCCGATCACTCTTCTGCTGCGACTGGCACGGCCGGCTGCCCGTCGACGGCTCATCCTGCCGCTGCTCCATTCCCGGCCGCTTCGACTGGTCACGTTCCCGGTCGTGGGCTGGGTGCTGTTCGCTGGCGTGATGTACGTGAGCCACTTCAGCCCGCTCTTCGACGCAGCCCTGGAGTCAGAGGCCGTGCACGTGGGCGAGCACGCCCTCTACCTTGGCGCGGGCCTGCTCTTTTGGTGGCCCATCGTCGGCGCCGACCCGAGTCCATGGCGAGTGCCTCATCCGGCACGCATCTTCATGCTCTTCCTGGGCATGCCGTGGAGTTCGTTCCTGGGGCTCGCCATCTTCTCCTCGTCGACCGTCCTGTACCCGCACTACGCGACCCTGGCGCGCGCCTGGGGCCCGAGCCCGATCGAGGATCAGCAGCTGGCCGGCGGCATCATGTGGGTCGCCGGCGATGCGCTCTTCCTGGTCGCGTTGATCCTGGCGGTGCGAGCGTGGCTGCGTGCCGACGAGGTCGACGGAAGGCGCCTGGATGAGCGGCTCGATCGAGAGCGAGTCGCCCGCGATCCGGAGCGAGCGGTAGGCGCGCGCGCCCGGGCAGAGGGCTAGCCGTGTCCGATACGTCGGAGCTCCTGCGTCACACCGCCGAGCTGGCCATCGGATACCTCGACGCCCTGCCGGACCGTCCCGTCAGCGGTGACGATGACGTCGGCGCTCTGCGACGCGAGCTTGCCACGGCCCTGCCCGAGCAAGGCGAGGACGCGCGCCAGGTCATCGAGCACCTGGCCGCTGTCGGGGGGCGTGCGGCGATGGCCTCGGCTGGGCCGCGCTTTTTCGGTTTCGTCATCGGCGGCGCGCTGCCCGCGGCCGTGGCGGCCGACTGGCTGACCTCGGCCTGGGACCAGAACGCGGGGCTATACGTCGCCGGTCCGGCCGCCTCGGTGGTGGAGGAGGCCGTCGGCGCCTGGCTGCTCGACCTGTTCGGGCTGCCGCCGCAGAGTGGCTTCGGGCTGGTGACCGGCTGCCAGATGGCCCACTTCACCTGCCTCGCCGCCGCCCGGCAGGCGGTCCTTGAGCGCGTCGGCTGGGATCCCACCACGCGCGGCCTGTTCGGCGCCCCGGAGGTCGAGATCGTCCTTGGCGCCGAGGCGCACTCGACCGTGCATAGCGCCCTCCAGTACCTGGGCCTGGGGCGGGACCGCGTCCGGACCGTCAGCACGGATGGGCAGGGACGGGTCACCCCGGACGCGCTGGCCGAGACGCTGGCCGCCGTGCCCGATGGAGCACCGCTCATCGTGAGCCTCCAGGCGGGCACGTGAACACCGGCTCGTTCGACCCTCTGCGCGACGCGATAAGCCGCGTGCGGCGCCACGAGGGTGCCTGGCTGCACATCGATGGCGCGTTCGGGATGTGGGCGGCAGCGAGCCCCGAGCTGGCCCACCTCGTCGACGGCATGAGCGAGGCCGACTCGTGGACTACTGATGCGCACAAGTGGTTGAACGTGCCCTACGACTCCGGGTTCGCCTTCGTCGCTGATGCCGGCGTACTCGCCCGGGCCATGGCGCCCCCCCACGCGGCTTACCTGGAGTACGGCCCGCAGCAGGAACGCGATGAAGTCTCGTGGGTGCCCGAGTTCTCCCGCCGTGCCCGCGGTTTCACGGTCTACGCGGCACTGCGTACCCTGGGACGGGCAGGCATCCGCGATCTGGTCGAGCGCTGCTGCGCGCTGGCGCGCCGGATGGCAGACCGCCTGGCAGCGGAGCCGATGGTGGAGATCCTGAACGAGGTCGTCCTGAACCAGGTGCTCGTCCGCTTCACTCCGCCGGGCGCCGGCGATGGCGACGCCGATGCCTTCACCCGCGAGGTCATCCGCCGCGTGCAGGCGGAGGGCACCCTGTGGCTGTCCGGCACGACCTGGCACGGCATTGCGGCCATGCG
>JACCYW010000258.1 GCA_013696275.1 Chloroflexota bacterium
TGCAGGACGAACGTGGGTACTGCTGCCGACCGGGCCGCCCTCGCCGCGAGCCAGCCCACTCGGTGCTGGTCGGTGGCCAGCACGACCGCCCGGGGAGCGACTCGGCGCAGCGCAAGGGCAAGTGCCGACAGTTCCGACCACAGCCATGGGCCACCCCGCAGCACGAGGGGCGCCAGCGCCCGGTGGACATCGGCCCTGACGTCCATGCCCGCCAGCTCGATGGGCGGCATGTCCAAGAAGCGCTCTCGCCAAGCGAGACTCAGTCGCCTGGCCGCTTGTGTGCGGATCTCTCGGTCCCTCCGCCACGGCAGGAGCAGCGCGGACGGCTCATAGCCGGCCTGACGCCATGCCCGAGCGGCGCGACGATCGGCCACCAGCGGGACGACCATGTCAGCCGGCAAGGCAGCGGCCACCGCCAGCGACGGCTCGATGGTCGAAGCCACAGCCATCTCGGAGACGAATATGACGGGCCGATCGGTGCGCTTGGCGAGATCCGTCAGGGAAGCGGTCCGGGAACCGCGAAGCAAACTGGCATGCACTCTCCTATCGAGGCCCCTCCGCTTCAGTAAGCCCCCCAACGGGGGCCCCGCAACGACGTCGCGCCGGCCCAGTTGGGCCAGGGCCAAGGATCGGAGCACGTTGTAGACCTCCACCCGCAGGGGCCAGCGGATGGGCAGACCATCGACGACCAGTCGATCCTGACCCGCCCGGTCCAGGCACCACGACTCGGAAGACCGTTCCGCCCAGCCGATGAGTGCGGGATGATCCGTCGGCTGGTCGACCATGGTCAGTCTGGTCGTGGTCGACCATCCGTGGCGCCGGCCGGCAGCTGCTCCCTCTGGCGATCTCGGTCGGTCAGGACGATGGCGGTCAGCAGCAACAGCCAGCCGAACGCCCCGGTCCGGACGCTGAAGATATGAGAATTCGTCAGGTCCGCGATGGGATAGGCGACACCCGCCACCGCCAGTGCGATGGTCGCCCAGCCCAGTCGTCCTGTCCGTCTCAGACGCCAGGCGCGCCACAGTCCAGCCGCAACGGTCATGACCGAGACCACCAGCGCCACCAGATACAGCCCCAGTACCACCAGACCGAATTCGGCCGCGATCTGCAGATAGGAGTTGTGCGCATCGGCGACGACTACCGGTGACGATGGGTCCAGGACGTAGCGTTCCACGTTCCACTGATAGGGTCCGACGCCGGTCAGTGGCTGGCCGGCAGCCATCGTCAGAGCCAGCCGCCAGAATTCGCCCCGGGACTGGATCTCCGTGCCGCCGGGGATCTCATCCGGCTCTGTCAACAGCTCTCCCGCGGCGCCTGGTTCCGTCAGCAGGGTGAGCACGCGTCCACCCGCCGTGGTGAGCAGTACGGAGGACAGCATGACGACCAGCGTGACCGTGGCCACCAGGGCGACCGGCCGGACTGCGCCGCGGCGCAGTCCCCCGGGGTAAGCCAAGAGCCCGAGCAGGGATGCCGCCCCCAACAGCACCAGCATCATGCGCGTGCCGGTCGCCATGGCGCCCATGAGTGCGCCACCAGCCACCGCCGCTCCCAGGATCGGCCAGACCTTCGCCCGGCCGCTCTGCGCCCACGTCTCAAAGGTCGCGCCGGCGACCACGACGGCGCCCAACACCAGCGCGACGGCCAACCCGTTGCGCCCGAAAGTAGCGGCCGTGAATCGATCGAGGTCACGCGTGATGGTCGTGAACAGTCCGTTGCCGAGCAGCACGATGGTGCCCAGGGCGACGGCCCCGCCGACGAGTGCCGGGCGGATGAGCGGCGCTGTGCCCCAGCAGATGAACAGCAGTGCCGGCAGGCGCGCGAAGACGATGATGCCGCGCAACGCGGCCGCCGATTCCACGCCTCGCAGCGCGGCCACCACAGCCACCACTGTGCTGGTCAGCACCAGCCCGCCCAGAAGGAGCCACAGGCCCCGGCCGGACCGACCGGCAGGTCGCTCGACCGCGGTGAGGCTGACTGCGACGACGATGAGCACGTCGATGAACGAGATGGCTGGCCCGGTGTTGAACGGGATGGGATGCACATCCAAGGTCATCTGCGGCATCAGGTCATCCACGTTCCCGGGCATGGCAAGCAACAGGAAGGCGATGACCGGCACACGCCAGGCGGGTCGAACGAGCAGCAGACCGCACACCAGGAACAGGCCAAGCCCGACGATCTGGATGAGCTGTTCCATCAGATCTGCCTCATTTGAGGACTGGTGGGGCTGAGACGTCTACGGCAGCTCGGCGGAGAAGGAGCCCGTAGGTGACCATGCTGGCCAGAAAAGCGACTGCGACGCCGAACAGTCGGAGTCCGGCTGCCAAGGCCAGTACGGACAGGCTCAGATCGACGACGAGTGAGATGACCTGGACAGCAAGATAGCGACGATGTGCGCCGACCGTATTCAGCAGGTTGGCGTAGCCGGATGCACTCCCGTAGGCCACCACGCCAGCCAGTCCGGCGATGAGCGCGGGGACCGCCTCCACATAGGCCGGGAGGAACACTGGGATGCCCGCCGCCGCAGCCAGACCGGCCGGTATCGCGAGCCCGATGACGACGACGGCGACCAGCCGGCCCTGGCTTGCCGCCATCGCCAGGAGGTCGGACGCCGGACTGCCCGCTCCGTGAGCAAAGGCCAGTCTCGGGTAGGTCTGCTGGCCGAGCACCGAGGGCACCAGCAGAAGGCCGCTCACGGCCATCCCGGCCACGCCATAGACGCCGACGGCATCGATGCCCAGGAACAGCAGGACAAGCCATCTATCGATGGTCGTGAGGAGCGCGAATATCAGGCCCGCGACCATGATGGGCAGGCCGATGCCGGCCAACCGTCGGATGACGTCGGCGCGCCAGAGAGGTCGTTCGCGGCCGCCCGATCGACCTACCGTCACAATCAGTCCGGCGACGGTCGACGCCGTCAGGGCTGCCATCAGGCCAGCGATGCCCGAGCTCAGCAGAGCTGCGCCGGTCACCAGCAGGACCACCCCCATGACGGTGAGCTGGCCGGCGGCCGCTCCGAAGCGGAAGGAGGAACGCATCACCGCCTGCACGAAGAGAAGGGGCTGCTGGAGCGCCACGGCGACGGCCAACAGGCCGATGACGACGGGTCGCTGATCGACCTCCGGAGTCACGAGGAACCATCCACTCAGCAACGCGATCGATCCCGCGGCCAGGGCGGTCACGATGGCAGCGCCCCAACCGGCTGACACGACCAACCGGGCGTCGTGCTCCTGTCCCCTGCCGCGCAGGTATGGGATCTCCCGGCTGGCTCCA
>JACCYW010000263.1 GCA_013696275.1 Chloroflexota bacterium
CCTACTCGGCCTCTGAGATGCCCTCCACCGGCACCGCGATGTTCGCCACCTTGGCCCGGATCTCTGTCTCCAACTGCTGCGCGATGTCCCTGTTCTGGCGCAGGAACTCCTTGCCCTGTTCACGACCCTGACCGAGACGGACCTCGCCGTAGTTGAACCAGGCACCGGTCTTGCTCACGATGTCCGACGCGACACCGACGTCCAGCAGGCCGCCTTCCTTGGAGATCCCCTCCCCGTACATCACATCGAACTCCGCCACGCGGAACGGCGCTGCGACCTTGTTCTTGACGACTTTGACCCTTACCCGGTTGCCGATCGAATCGGTGCCTGACTTGATGGTCTCTATGCGCCGGATATCCAGCCGCACGCTGGCGTAGAACTTCAGCGCTCGACCGCCCGGCGTGACCTCCGGATTGCCGAACATGACACCGATCTTCTCGCGCAGCTGATTGGTGAACACGAGGGCGGTGTTGGAACGACTGACGGCGCCCGTGAGCTTGCGCAGGGCCTGGCTCATGAGCCGCGCCTGGATACCCACGAACGAGTCGCCCATCTCGCCCTCGATCTCCGCGCGCGGCACGAGGGCGGCCACGGAGTCCAGGACGACCACGTCCACGCCGCCCGAACGGATGAGTGTCTCGGTGATCTCCAAGGCCTGTTCGCCAGTGTCCGGCTGACTGACGAGCAGCTCATCCACGTCCACTCCGCAGGACCGAGCATAGTGCGGATCGAGTGCGTGCTCGACATCGATGAAGGCGGCCACACCGCCCCGCTGCTGAGCCTCCGCGATGACGTGCTGGCAGAGCGTCGTCTTGCCCGATGACTCTGGTCCGAACACCTCCGTGATCCGGCCGCGTGGGATGCCGAACACGCCCAGCGCCAGATCGAGCGCGATGGAGCCAGTCGGTATGGCGTCCACCTGCTGCTTGTCCGACGAGCCGAGCTTCATGATTGAGCCGCGACCGAACTGCTTCTCTATGGCCAGGATGGCGGCGTCCACGGCCTTGGTCCGCTCTGCCGCGCCGCGATCGCTGCGCTCCATGCCGTTCTGATCCGCGCCGAGCATCCGCTCGGTCCTCGTGATGGTCATGCCTGGTCCTCCTCCAAGGCTCGGACCCGAGGACCGGGACCCGTCCCTACTCCTCGGTCTCGTCCTGCTCCACTTCGTGCCGCGGCTTCCGCTTGGGCTTGATGATCTCTACCGACTGCGGAGGCGTGTCCAGTAGCGAGCCAAGCTTGGGCTTGGCGGCCGCCGTCTTGGGTTTCTTCTTGGCCTCGCGGCGGGCGGGGACTCTGCCTGCCATATGTCCGTGCGCCTCCACATGGCGCTGCCGAGTATCGGCAACGCGGCTCTACCATCACTTGACCAGCGCTTTGCGCCAGCTTACCTGTCACTCGGCGGGCTCTTTCGATGACCCGTCAGCGATCAGCTGGCGTCTCAGCTCAGGGAAGGTCCCGGCGTCTATCGCCGACCGGATCCTCGCCATCAAGTCTAGGGTGAAGGTCAGGTTGTGACAAGTCGCCAGCCGGTACGCGAGCAACTCGTCCGCGCGGAAGAGATGGGCCAGGTAGGCCCGCGAGAACGACCGGCAGAGGCGACATCGGCAGCCATCCTGGACGGGTGCGCCGTCGTCCAGGAAGCGTGCGTTGCGCAGGTTGAGACGCCCCTCCGGGACCCACAAGCTGCCGTTGCGGGCGACCCTTGCCGGCAACACGGAGTCGAACAGGTCCACGCCGGCATCCACGGCATCCAACAGGTCGAGCGGTGAGCCCAGGCCCATCAGGTAGCGCGGACGCGGATCGTCCACCAGCAGGGGCACCACGACATCGAGCATGGCCCGCCGCTGGAGCGCGGTCTCATCGCCGGCCAGACCGCCGATGCACAGGCCATCGAACGCTTTGTCGGCGATGAACCGGGTCGAGCGTTCCCGAAGATCGGGCTCCAGCCCACCCTGGATGATCCCGAAGAGCGCCTGATCGGCACGGCCATGGGCGACCAGCGAGCGCTCCGCCCACCGATGCGTGCGCTCCATGGCGTCGACAACCTCCGCGCGTGAGGATGCGTGGGGCGGGACCGGCTGGTCGAAAGCGACCGCGATGTCCGCTCCCAGAGCCTCCTGCACGGCGATCGAGTGCTCCGGCGTGAAGCGTCGGAGCGAGCCGTCCAGGTGCGAGCGAAAGGTGACGCCATCGTCATCGACCGTGCGCGACCTGCCCAGGCTGACGACCTGGAATCCACCCGAGTCGGTGAGGATGGGCCCATCCCAGGCCATGAAGGTGTGCAGTCCTCCGAGCCGGGCGATCCTGTCGTGGCCCGGCCGCAGCGCCAGGTGGTAGGTATTGGACAGCACGATGGTGGCGCCCACCTCGCGCAGATCATCGGGATCAAGGGCTTTGACGGTGGCATTGGTGCCGACCGGCATGAACTGCGGCGTTTCCACCACACCGTGAGCCGTGGTCAGGCGACCCGACCGGGCGCGGGTCGGTCGTATTGCCATACGCGTGGACGGTCGGGCATGGAAGCGGATGGGACCTGGCATATGTCGGACGCCGGTGCCGCTGACGACCTCGCTGGAAGAGGGAAGCGGTCCATCTGAGTCCGGGCCGATGATCACCGTCGGGGAGTCTGGAGTGCCCCCGCGCGACAGGTCCGAGCCGTGCTCGCGCCGCCCCTCCACGCTAGCCGCTGATCTCCGAACGTTCGACGGCCACGACGGCCACGCCGAGTGCCGCCGCCAGGTAGATGGCGGTCACGATGAGCGCCGTGTTGAGAGGTATCGGGCTCAGGATGAAGCTGGTGATGTCGTCTCCGCCGAGGCCGGTCGTCGCCGACAGCACACTGTCGCCGATGCTGAACGGGAGGAACTGATACCACTGCATGCCGAGCCGGCCGATGCCGTCGAAGCCCTGGTCGGCAAGGGTGATGCCGATGAGCACGGCAGCCAGGATCGACTCGCCGATATAGAGCACGATGCCGACGATCACGCCAGCCAGCTGGCTGCGCAAGAGGACGGCCACGGCGAAGCCGATGGCGGCCCGCTCGATGAGGACCGGGAAACCCAGGTAGAGGGAGCGCGCTACGTCGTCGAGCCTGTTGCGCGTCAGCAGGCTGCCCGGCTGTACGCCGGCCAGGCCGGCCGCGACATAGGTGAGCAGAAGACCGACCGCGTACGCGATGATCACCCCGATGAGCAGCACGAAGGCGATGGCCAGGGCTTTCATCAGCACATAGCGTGATCGACTCTCGCCGCGGGCTATCGCCACCCGGAAGACGCTCCAGTTCCAGTCCGCTCCGGCGATGGCCGCCGCGTAAGCCACACCGAGCAGGCTGCCCAGGCCGAAGACGAACTGGTTGATGATGCCGAACGATCCGGGAAAGCTGATGAACGTGGCGCCACCACCTGATCCGCGTCCGCTGACGCCGATGAGCAGGTAGACCAGGCTCATCAGGCCGAGCAGGATGATGAGCACGATGTAGGACGCCCAGCGTCGGCGCAGCTTCAGTAACTCGGCTGAGAACAGCCTCACCCGTGCGGCCCGAGGGTGCCCGACGAGGTTGGCAACGGCGCCGGTCCGGTGGCGGCCGAGGTCGCTTGAGTGAGCTGAAGGAACAGGCCCTCCAGGTCGTTGCCCGCCTCGAGTCCCATGGCATGGATGCCGGCATCGGCGAGCAGGCGATTGACCTCACTCGCTCGGCTGGGCAGCACGCTCACCGTGAACCAGCCGGCTTGAGCTCCCGTGTCGACGCCATAGAGTGGTCGGTCGGCGGCCAGGGCACGCAGGATGGGCGCCGCTGCCACCATCTCGTCCGGTCTGACCCGGACCCTGACATGGCCCGTCGCCTCGAGCAGCTTGGTCAGCGGACCTTCGCTCACCAGACGGCCAGCCGAGACGATGCCGACCACATCCGCCAGCTGCTGGACTTCCGGCAGGATGTGGCTCGAGACGACCACCGTCTTGCCTTCCGCCGTCACGTTGCGCAGCATCTCGCGCATGGCGACGATGCCGCCCGGGTCCAGGCCGTTGGCTGGCTCGTCCAGCAGCAGGAGTTCCGGATCGGATAGCAGTGCCGCGGCGATGCCCAGGCGCTGCTTCATGCCCAGCGAATAGGTCTTCACCTTGTCCCGCGCGCGGTCCGCCAACCCGACGCCCGACAGGACCTGACCCACTCGTTCCGGACGGGTCGGTGGTCCTGCAGCGCCGAACACGCGCAGGTTGTCGCGCCCGGAAAGGTAGGGGTAGAAGGAGGGCGTCTCGATGAGCGATCCGATGCGGAACATCCGTCGCCGGTCGCGCCATGAGAAGGGCTGTCCCAGCACCTCGATGCTGCCGGCGTCGGGCCTGAGCAGGCCCACCAGCAGGCGCAGCGTGGTCGTCTTGCCCGATCCGTTGGGACCCAGGAAGCCGTAGACGATGCCACGCGGCACGTTCATATCCAGGCCGGCCAGGGCCGGCCGCGCGCCGTATCGCTTGGTCAGGCCACGCGTGGTGATGGCCATGGCATCGGCAGGGACGGCGGTCAAGCGGGCATACCGGACTCCGTACGGCCTTCGCTGGTGATGCCATCCCACAGGCCGGCGTCGACCCGGTCCGGACCGCGCCTCGGCGGGGGCACCTCGTAACCCAGGGACCGAAGGTGGTCGCGTGCCAGCTCCGTCGCCACGCGGCCCTGAGGGGTACGATCCAGGAAGCCGAGCTGCAGGAGGAACGGCTCATAGACGTCCTCCACCGTGTCGACCTCCTCGCCGATGACGGCGGCCACCGCCGCGCCGCCGACCGGACCGGAGGCGAACTTCTGGACGATCGCTGCCAACAGGCGGCGATCGGTGGTATCGAGTCCCTGGCCATCGATGTCCATGGCCGTCATGGCCGCTTCCGCCTGGTCGACGGTGATGCTGCCATCGGCGGTCACTTCAGCGTGATCACGGACCCTTCTGAGGAGTCGGTTGACGACGCGCGGAGTGCCCCTCCCCCGCCGCGCGAGGATGCCCACGGCGTGCGCTTCGATGGACACGCCCAGGATGCCAGCCGAACGGCGGATGATCTCAGCGAGGTGCTCCTGGGCATAGTAATCAAGCCGGTACACGGCTCCGAAGCGGTCGCGCAAGGGAGAGCTGATACGGCCTGCCCGGGTGGTCGCACCGACCACTGTGAACGGCTTGAGCGAGAGGCGCAGACTGCGCGCACTCGGTCCGCGTCCGATCATGACGTCGATGCCGAAGTCCTCCATGGCCGGGTAGAGGATCTCTTCCACCGAGTGATTCAGTCGGTGGATCTCATCGATGAACAGGATGTCCCGCTCGTCCAGGTTGGTCAGGATGGCGGCCAGATCGCCCGGTCGCTCGATGGCCGGCCCTGACGTGGTGTGGATGTTCACGCCGAGCTCGCGGGCGATGATGTTGGCCAGGGTCGTCTTGCCAAGCCCGGGCGGACCGTACAGCAGCACGTGGTCGGCGGCCTCCTGCCGTCGCGCGGCTGCAGCCAGCAGGATGGCTAGGTTCTGCTTGACCTGATCCTGCCCGATGTACTCCGCCAGGCGACGGGGTCGCAGGCTCGTCTCGGCGATGGCTTCATCCGGGGCGACCGCCTCCGGGGCTATCGGGCGAGCCTCCGTCTCCATCGGCGGTCAGTGTATCAGGCGTCCAGCTCGTCGAACGGACGTTCTGTTTGCGGGCAGCCGTCCAGCTCAGTCGCGGCGGAGCGCGCGCAGGGCGGCCTTGACACGGTCCTCCAACGAGGCATCGGCGGCCAGGGATGCGACAGCCATCCGGCCTGCCTCACGAGCCTCGGAGGCCGCATAGCCGAGTGCCTGGAGAGCACCGACGACCTCCGATTCTGCGGCGCCGATGCCGGCCCCGGAGCCGGTCGCCAGCGTGCCCGCCGCGGCGACCTTCTCCTTCAGTTCCAGGACGATGCGCGCTGCCAGCCGGCGACCGACCCCGCTGACAGCGGTGAGGACCGCCTCGTCCGCCTGGAGGATGGCCAGCTGCAGGTCCGGGACGGGCCGTGAGGAGATGATGGCGAGGGCCACTCTGGGACCCACTCCTGTGACCGTCGTCAACAGCTCGAAGAAGCCGAGCTCTTCCGGTGTCCTGAACCCGTACAGGGCCTGCACGTCTTCACGGACGAGATGGTGGGTATGCAGAGCCAGATCCGCGCCCTGACGGGCTGCGCCAAGAGTGCTTGGTCCGCAGTACACCCGGTACCCCACTCCCGCCACGACCAGGATCAAAGCATCCGGCTCGATCCGTACGACCGTCCCCTGGAGCCACGCGATCACCTCGCGTCAAGCGGCTGGTCGAAGGCCGTGCGCCAGGCAGATGGCAACTGCCAGGGCGTCCGCAGCATCGTCCGGTCGGGGTATCTCGGCCAGGCCGAGGAGTGTCTGGACCATCCGCTGGACCTGGACCTTCTCGGCCCGCCCATGACCCGTGACCGCCACCTTCACCTCGTGAGGCCCGTACTCCAACACAGGTACCTCGTGCTGGGCCGCTGCCAGGAGCACGACCCCTTTCGCCTGTCCGACCGCGAATGCGGTCTGGACGTTCCGGTTGAAGAAGAGCCGCTCGACCCCGACGAGCGAGGGTCGATGCAGATCGAGCAGCTGGCAGACAGCCTGGTGGATGGCCAGCAAGCGGGCCGGTGCGGAAAGCGTTGAGGAGGTCTCCAGGCACCCGTAATCGATCATGGTCAGCCGGCCGCCCTCCCGTGACACGATGCCATAGCCGGTCCGCGCGGTCCCCGGATCGATGCCCAGGACCTTCACGCGAGCTTTGGCCGCCGCTCGACCAAGATCTGCGGACGATCCATCGTCGCCGAGTCTAGCGCGCGGACACCGACCCTAAGCCGTCGCGGCCTCCGCCATGACCTCGTCGGGGATGTCGAAGTTGGCGGACACCCGCTGGACGTCCTCCAGATCCTCCAGGCTCTCGATGAGCCGAAGGTTCTGACGGGCTGCCGAGACGTCCAGCGCGATGGTCGAGGTCGGCCTCATGGCCAGCTCCGCTGACTCCACGCTGTAGCCGGCTGCCTCGAGCGACCGTCGTACAGCCTCCAGGTCGACCGGGTTGGTGTAGACCTCGAGCACGTCGCCTTCGGTGTCCACGTCGTCCGCCCCGGCGTCGATAGCGGTCAAGGCCACCTCGTCCGGATCCTGCCCGTCGCGCATGATGGCGACGACGCCGCGCGGCTCGAACTGCCAGGCCACGGCACCGGTCCCGGCCAACTGGCCGCCCGCCTTGGTGAAGATCGAACGCACCTCAGCCGCGGTCCGATTGCGGTTGTCCGTGGCCGTCTCCACCAGGATGGCCACGCCACCGGGACCGTAGCCTTCGTAGACGATCTCCTCGAACTGCTCCGCGTCAGCGCTCCCGATGGCCCGCTCGATGGCCCGCTTGATGGTCTCCGCCGGCATGTTCACCGAGCGCGCCTTCTCGACCGCCAGGCGCAGCTTGTAGTTGGCCTCCGCATCTCCGCCACCGGCCCGCGCGGCGATGGCGATCTCCCGGCCGATCTTGGTGAAGAGGGCACCGCGCTTGGCGTCATTGGCACCCTTCTGTCGCTTGATCTGTGACCACTTGGAATGACCGGACATCGGGGCGGATTCTATATGATGGCGACCGAGTCACTGACCTTTGGAGGGCTTCTGGTGGGCCCTCTCAGCGTTCCCGCGCCGCGTCTGGAGGTGTCTTCGTCGCATGTCCACTGGCGAACTCTCGCGTCTCCGGAGCGTGGTCCTGGCGGGCCATGCTGGATCCGGCAAGACCACTCTCGCTGAGCACCTCCTCTTCAAGTCGGGCGCCATCACGCGCCTTGGTCGGGTCGATGACGGCACAGCCAGCCTCGACTTCGAACCGGAGGAACAGAAGCGCCAGTTGTCGCTGTCGCTGGCGGTCACCAGCCTCGATCACGAAGGGCATCGGATCACCCTCATCGACACGCCTGGCTATGCCGATTTCGTAGGCGAGGTGATCGAGGGTTTCGAGGCGGTCGACGGGGCGTTGCTGACGATGGACGCTTCGGGCGGCGTCGAGGCTGGCACGGAGACGGCCATCGCGTTCGGTCGCAAGACGAACACGGCGGCACTCTTCGTCCTCACCAAGTGCGACCGGGAGAACGCGGATCCGCCGGCCGCTCTGGACGCACTCCGGTCGGCGTTCGGCAACAAGATCGCGCCGCTGCAGGTGGCCATCGGCGCAGCCGATGCCTTTCGCGGCTTCGTCGACCTGGTCCATCGCAAGGCGTATGTCTTCGAGGCTGGCAAGCGCTCGGAGGTAGCCATCCCCGATGAGTTGGCGACAGAGGTGGAAAGGCGCCGCGACCAACTGCTGGAGGCCGCCGCCGAGGCGGACGACGATGTCCTGACCAAGTATCTGGAAGGCGTGGAGATCACCGACGCTGAGTTGGAGGCATGCCTCCATCGCGGTGTACGCGACAGCGTCCTGGCGCCGGTGGTGCTGGTGGCAGCCGCCAAGGACATCGGCATCGAGGATCTGCTCGACTCGATCGTGCGCTACCTGCCCTCGCCCGGGGAAGAGCCAGCGGTCCGAGCCTCGGCGGGCGGCGCCGAGGTGGAAGTGCCACCCGACCCCGATGGACCCCTCTTGGCTCAGGTGTTCAAGACGACGGCTGACCCATTCGTCGGTCGGCTGACCTATTTCCGCGTCTTCTCCGGTCGCGTGAGCTCGCACGATCATGTCTGGAACGCGGGCCGCAGCGAGGAGGAGCGCATCGGCCAGGTGCTGCGCTTGAAAGGCAAGGAGCACGAGCTCGTGCCATCGGTCGGCGCTGGCGAGATCGGTGCCGTCGCGAAGCTCGTCCACACGGTCACCGGCGATGTCCTCTCGAAGCGCGACCAGCCGTTCAGCCTGCCGCCCTTCCCGTTCCCCAGACCGACCCTGCCCATCGCCATCGAACCAGCCTCCAAGGCCGACCTGGACAAGCTCAGCCACGCGCTCGCGCGACTGGTCGAGGAGGATCCGACGGTCAGGGTCGAACGTTCCATCGAGACCGGTGAGCAGTTGCTGTGGGCCCAGGGAGAGAACCAGATCGCCGTCTCCAGCGAGCGGCTCAAGCGCAAGTTCGGTACGTCAGTCGTCACCCACTCGCCGCGCGTGCCGTATCGCGAGACCATCCGCGGCCACACCCAGGTCGAGGGCAGGCACAAGAAGCAGACCGGCGGTCGCGGCCAGTTCGGCCACGTCTGGCTGTCCATCGAGCCCAATCCCGGCGGCGGCATCGCCTTCGCCGAGAAGATCGTCGGAGGCTCCGTGCCGCGCCAGTTCTTCGCCGGCGTGGAGAAGGGCGTCCGGGACGTGGCGGAGAAGGGGCCGCTGGCCGGGTACCCGGTGGTCGATCTCAAGGCAACGCTCTACGACGGCTCCTTCCACACCGTCGACTCGGATGAGATCTCCTTCCGCCAGGCCTCGTCGATGGCCATGCGCAAGGGCATCCACGACGCCGACCCGGCGCTCCTGGAACCGGTCATGGATGTCGAGGTGCGCGTCCCCGAGGCTTACATGGGCGACGTCAACCGCGACCTCAACACCCGGCGCGGACGGGTCCTGGGGATGGATATCGAAGACGGTATGCAGATCGTGCGCGCCCACGTGCCGCAGGCGGAACTGTCCAGCTACGCCACCGAGCTCCGGTCGCTGACCGGCGGTCGGGGCACCTTCAGCGCCTCACTGGCGCAGTACGAAGAAGTGCCGGCGCACGTGGCCCAACGGATCATCGAGGCGCACCGCAAAGAGCTGGAGGCAGCCGGCCATTAGGGGCCGGAACGGATCGGCCCCAGTTCGTGAAGGGACGAGCTAGCGCCGACCCACGGCCAGACGCTTCTTGCCCGCCCTCACCAGCAGGTACCGATCGGCGACCAGCGGAGGCACGCCATGGTCAGGCGTGGTCGCCCGTTGACCATCGACCGATAGGCCGCCCTGGGTCATGGCCCTCCGCGCCTCTCCCCTGGAGCTGAATAGACCACTGGCCAGCGCCAGCCCGAGCATGTCGCCCGCCAGGAGCTCATCGGTCAGATGGAAGCCGCCGACCTCGTCGTACAGCACATCGAGCACGGCCGGGTCCGTGACACCCGACCCGGAGAAGGCCGCTTCCGCGACCCGGACCTGGCGCTCGGCCTCTGCCCGGCCGTGGACGCGGGCCGTCAGATCGAAGGCCAGGGCATGCTGCGCCGGTCGATCGCCCGGCCGCGCCGCCTGCTGCGCGGCCAGCGCATCGATCTCCTCGCGGGGCAGCAGCGTCAGCCAGCGCAGGTGCTGCACTGCCAGCTCGTCCTCGTCGCCCATCCAGTACTGGTAGAACTCGTAGGGGCTGGTGAGCGACGGATCCAGATAGACGGCGCCCTTCTCGGACTTGCCCATCTTCACGCCCGACCGAGTGAGCAGCAGCGGGCTGCACAGGGCGAACGCGGTCGGCTCGGTGCCCTCCCCTCCCTTCCCGGAGACGCGCCGGATCAGCTCCAGGCCGGCCGTGATGTTGCCCCACTGGTCGGCGCCGCCCAACTGGACCTCCACGCCGCGCTCCCGCCACAGGTGCAGGAAGTCGGCCGCCTGGAGGGTCATGTAGCTGAACTCGGTGAAGGACATGCCGGCCGCCAGGCGCTGCTGGACCGACTCCTTGGCCAGCATGTAGGGGACCGTGAAATGCTTGCCGATGTCACGCAGGAAGTCGAGCATGGGGTAGGCCGCCAGCCAATCACGGTTGTCCAGCATGATCGGCTCGCCCGGGCCTGGCGTGAAGTCCAGGAAGCGTTCCAGCTGCGCACGGATGGCGGCAGCGTTGGTGGCTATCTGAGCGTCGTCCAGCAGCCGCCGCTCGCTGCTCTTGCCTGACGGGTCGCCGATCATCCCTGTCGCGCCGCCGATCACGACGAGCGGTCGCCCGCCCGCCCGCTGGAGGTGAGTGAGGAGGAAGACCTGCAGCAGGTGACCCACATGGAGGGAGGTGGCGCTGGCATCGAAGCCGATGTAAGCGGCCACCGGGCCGCGCCTGAGGCGATCCTCGAGGCCGCCCGATCGCTCCGCGATGAGGCCGCGCCATTCGAGTTCGGCCAACAAGTCGTCAGTCCGGCTCTTCACGACCCTATGTTAGAGTCCCGGCCGATGCAGACCAGCTACCCCGGGCGGCAGGCCTCCGGCCTGGAGGGGGCCGGCCGGAGTGGCGGCCAGCGTGGCGCCCACCAGGGAGCTCATCGCGGCGCTCGTCGCCTGCTCGTCGCCTTCTCCCTCTTCCTGATGCTGGCCATGGCGCTGCTGGCAGTGCTCGGCTTCCTCCTCAGTGTCGGGCTCTTCCTCGCCTTCAGCTCGGGGCTCCCGCCAGCATCCCAGCTCGAGCGCATCGAGTTCGTGGAAGAGTCAGTGGTGGTGGCCCGAGACGGCACCACGGAGCTGGCCCGCTTCGACTCGGGCGAGCGGCGCGAGGTCGTCACCTTCGAGCAGATCCCGGCCATCCTCATCGATGCCACGACCGGCGTAGAGGACAGGTCCTTCTGGACCAACACGGGCTTCGATCCGCTTGGCATCATCGCGGCCAGCCTCGACTCGCTGACCGGCGACGTGCGCGGTGCTTCCACCACCACCCAGCAACTGGTGCGGCAACGCCTGCTGGATCCGTCGCTGGTGGCCGATCCGGATCGCCGCATCGAGCGCAAGATCAAGGAGATCATCCAGTCCATCCGCGTCACGCAGGCCTATCCCGGTCGCGCGGGCAAGGAACGGATCATCACCGCGTACCTCAATCAGAACTACTACGGCAACGGCAGCTACGGTGTGGCCGCCGCCGCCCAGAGCTACTTCGGCATGGAGGATCTCGCGCAGCTGACGGTCGCGCAGGCGGCCATCCTGGCCGCATTGCCGCAGTCGCCGACGAACTACGACCTGGTGCGCAACGCGGTCGAGGATGCCAGCGGCCGCCTCATAGTGCCGGCCGACACGGACATCGTGCGACGACGCGACTACGTTCTCCAGTTGCTGGCCGACGACCCCACCCGACGCGTCCTCAGCGGCGACACGTTCTCCACCCAGGACTACCTGGCCGCTCAGGCGGAAGTGGTCGTCCTGGTCGACCAGGAGCTGCCCGATCAGGTCGCCCCGCACTTCATCTGGCAGGTCCGCGAGCAACTCACCACGCACCTATGCCAGGGTGCCGAGACGTGCGAAGCGATGGAGCGGGGCGGCCTGCGCATACGCACCACGCTGGATCCGCGTCTCCAGCAGATCGGCGAGAGATGGGTCAAGGCGGCCGCCATCGCACCCCACCGGGGGCCGGAGTACACGGCTGCGCTGGGCATCGAGGCCCAACCGTGGATGCGCGCGCTGCGTGACAAGGATGTCAATAACGGGGCGCTCATGGCGATGGACTACCAGACCGGTGAAGTGCTGGCCTACGTCGGTAGCGCCGACTACTACGAGAGCCGCCGCATCAACCCCAAGTTCCAGCCCCAGTTCGACGTCCTGGCCGACGGTTGGCGACAGCCCGGTTCAAGTTTCAAGCCGTTCAGCTATGCGACCGGCATCGAGGACCGGACGATGACGGCGTCGACGATGCTGATGGACGTCACGACCGACTTCGGCGGCGGCTACATCCCCAAGGACTTCGACCGGCTGGAGCGCGGACCGATGCTGCTGCGCACTGCGCTCCAGTTCTCACTCAACATCCCGGCCGTCAAGTCGCTCGCGTTGACCGGCGAGGCACGTGTCTTCGAGATGGCGCAACGCTTCGGCATGCAGTTCCAGCAGCCTGCTCCGACGGCCGGACTGTCGATGGCCCTGGGCACGCTGGAGGTCCACCCGGCGGACCTGACCGAGGCGTACGCGACACTGGCCAACGGCGGTCGCAACATCGGGCGGACGCTGATCCTGGAGGTCAAGGATGGCAGCGGCAACGACGTCATCCCGCCCTACCAGCCGCCGCCAGGAGATGCTGTCATCTCCCCGCAGGCCTCGGCCATCATGACCGACATCCTGGCCGGCAACACGGATCCGCGGGTGAATCCCATCTGGGGCGCTATGGAGGTGCTGGCCGCCAACGGCCGGCATCGCCAAGTGACGCTCAAGACGGGCACCAACAACGATGCCAGGGATCTGACCGCCTTTGGTTTCCTGGCCGCTCCCGACGGCGCCGGCCGGGCGGCCGGCGAATACGCGCTCGTGGTCGGCGCCTGGAACGGGAACAGCGACGCCAGTTTCGTCAGCACGGCCGACGATCCGATCTTCTCCCTCGACGTCTCGGCGCCGGTCTGGCGCGCCTTCATGGAGGAAGCGACGGGCAGCTGGGCGCTCAATCCATTCTCGCGACCGGATGGCATCGAGGTCGCTCCGGTGGATGCCCACACCGGTTACCGGCCGAGTGATTGGTCGCGTGACCGCATCGATGAGCTCTTCCTAGCCGGCACCGTGCCACCCCCGGACCCGCTGATCGTAGGCATCGACGTGGTCACCGACAGCGCTGGCGAGAGGTACATCTGGACCGAAGGTTGTGGCGGTGCGCCCGACCGCGAAGGCTTCCTTCAGCTGGCCGACGTGGAGGCCGACCATCCCCGCTGGCAGGAAGCCGATCGGGGCTGGCTGGAACGGGCGCGCCGCGGGCCGGGCGTCGCGGGTGGACCCGATCCTGATGAGCCGACCGCAACGAGCTACTTCTATGCACCCTTCTACCAGCCCTACGGGCGCACCTGGGGAGCGCCGTTCCCGCCCACGCGGCGCTGCGACGAGGCGCCCAGCCCGAGTCCCTCCGCCGAGCCATCGGTCTCGGCCTCGCCAAGCCCTTCGCCGACGGAGGAGCCCAGCCTGACCCCCGAGCCCAGCGTCGAGCCCACCGATACGCCAGCGCCGACCGACACGCCAGCGCCGACCGACACGCCCGGCCCGACCGAGACGCCGGTGCTGCCCACCGACACGCCGGTGCCCACCGATACGCCGACGCCCGAGCCGAGCAGGACGCCCAGACCGAGCAGGCCGCCGCCGACCGAGACGCCGACCCCTGAACCCTCCGATACGCCTTCCCCCGAGCCCTCGCCGTCCCCGTCGGCCCAGGAGGCGGGTCCGCTCCTGCCTAGAAGCTGACGATGGTGGCGCCATCGCCACCTTCGCCACGCTCGCCGGGCCGCCACTCGCGCACCAGCGGATGGCTGGCCAAC
>JACCYW010000284.1 GCA_013696275.1 Chloroflexota bacterium
GAGGAGACGAGACCAGGGACTTCCAGCTCGCTCGCAAGATCGACGAATTCGGGCATGGCTGCCGCTCGATCGCTTTCAGCTGGGTCGACGCCCAGCAGACGACCGCGCTCTCCGGC
Organism: Chloroflexota bacterium; assembly: GCA_013696275.1. Taxonomy (GTDB): domain Bacteria; phylum Chloroflexota; class Limnocylindria; order Limnocylindrales; family CSP1-4; genus Palsa-1032. Next base: position 117 of record JACCYW010000284.1, read on the forward strand.
GACGAGTTCCACGGCCGGCTGGCCCTCCCCTTCGAGTTCGATTTCTACGGTCAGTCCTACGATCAGGTCTTCATCTCCGACAATGGCTATCTGACCTTCGTGCGGCCGGAGTTCACGAACCCGTTCCCCGTCGGCATACCTTCGGGTGATCCACCGGACGCGGCGATCTATGCCCTCTGGCAGGACCTCTACCTCGATGACGACAGCACTATCGAGTTCGATACGATCGGTTCGGCTCCGGATCGATCATTCGTCATCGAGTACAGCGACATCCGAAGCCGGACGAGCAGCTCCGCACGCCTGGACCTCGAGTTCAAGCTCTACGAGCGCTCAGAGACCATGGACATCCTCTACGGCGCGGCGAATCCGGCCAACCCCGGCGACGGCCGCAACGCGACCATCGGCATCGAGGACGCGACCGGCACGGACGGCCTGCAGTTCTCGTTCTTCGAGCGTCGGGTCACCGCTGGATCCGCCTATCGCTACGAGACGGTGCCTACCGGGCAGGTCAGCGGCACGGTCCTGGACGCCAATGACCAGCTACCTGTCGCTGGCGCCACCGTGACGGCGACACCGGGTGGTCGTTCTGCCACCACGGATGGAAACGGCGACTACACGCTGCGGCTTCGTCCCGGTGGATACACCTTGAGGGCCACCGCTCAGGGTGGCTACCGGCCCCGCCCCAAGCCAGTGACGGTCACCGATGGCGGCGACGCGTCCGTCTCGTTCAGGCTGCGTGCGGCCGTCGCGGAGCTTTCCATCGACAGCATCACCGAAAGCGTCGAGTACGGCGAAACAGGCAGCGCCACGTTCACACTGAGCAACCCAGGCACGGCGGCCCTTCGCTGGCAGTCGCGCGAACGGGAGCTCGACGTGACGCCGCCGGACCTGCCTGTCATCGGCCAGACCATCCTGCGTCGTCCGGCCTGGGACCGCTTCGATCTACCCGCTGGCCTGCCTCGTGTGGCCGGGCCGACGCTCGATCCTGGACTTCTGACTCCCATCATCGAAGATCCTGCCGGCGACGCCACCGGCTCGGTCGATGTCACGACGGTCCGCGGCGGTTCGGATGGCACCGAGCTCGGGGTGAGCCTCGAGTTCACCGAGCCGACGGCCACCGACGAAGCGGTCGGCTTCGTCTTCTTCGATACAGACCAGGATGAGTCCACAGGCCTGCCGCCCGAAGATCTCTTTGGCTCGCCCGAGCAGGACATCGGGTTCGACTATTTCGCCGATCTTTTCTTCATCCACGACCCGGACCCAGTGGTCTTGATCGTGAGCGCTGACTTCGAGCTCGTCGCCGTCGTCCCGGCCATCATCGGAGGCGGCCTCGTCGCCTTCGACGTCCCACTGGAAGCACTCGGTGCCGACGACGGGTCGGTCGATGTCGCGATGATCCTGGGCGACTTCAACGCTCCGACCGACCTGGCTCCCGATGCCGGCCACGGGACCATCGAGCCGTTCGCCGACGCGCCATGGATCGATCTCCGGCCGGCGCAGAGCAGGCTGGCACCGGGTGCTCGGCAGCGACTGACCCTTTCGCTCGGTGGCCCGGCGACGTCACCGGCACTGTACGAGGGCATCCTGGCCTTCCTGAGTAACGCACCACGACAGCCGTTGCTGCAGCTACCGGTCGAGTTCACGGTCGGGCTGCCCGACACCTTCGGTTCCCTGCGAGGTCGCGTCAGCGACGCGCACTCCGGTGCGCCCCTGGAGGACGCGCGCGTCATCCTGCACAGCGCCGCTAGCGGGGCATCGGACATCATGGTCCAGACGAACGAGCGGGGGCGCTACGAACTGTTCGGTCCAGCCGGTATCTGGGACCTCGAGGTCCGCCTGGCCGGTCATGTACCAGCGACCGAGGCAGTAGCGATAAAGGCGGGTCAGACCCGCCGCGGCGTGGATCAAGCTCTCCATGCGCGCCAGCCACATGCCACGTTGACTGGCGACCCGATCGAGTTCGAGCTCGCACCGGGTGGCCAGGGCTCGGCCAGCCTGGCACTGGGTAACCTGGATGGCCATGCGGTGCTCGACTTCGTGGTGGGTGAGGCCGAGGTCCGCAGCGGTGGTCCCGCAGCAGCCGGCACGCTCACCTGGCTCCACCGGAGCTCAGAGCGCGTGACCCTCGATGCCAATGCCGGCGGCCGTGCCATAGCGCGACCATCGTCCTACCGGTGGCAGACTGCGGCGCCGACCGGCGCCTCGTCGGTCCTGGTGTACGCGGACGATCCAGTACATCCTGCTCCCGAGACTTATGTCGACCTGGCGCTCCAGCGGCTTGGCCTCAGCTACACCGCCTTCTACGAAGATTGGGCCGGTTTCGAGGACGCCCTGACCAGCAGCGACTGGGATCTGGTGCTGGTAGCCAATGACAACTTCCCGCCGGACGTCTCGACGCTGGACGCGATGGCGGACTACGTAGCCGGCGGTGGTTCGATGGCCATCGACAGCTGGACGGTCGGGTTCGAGCCGGACCATCCTCTTTGGTCGCTCCTTGGCTTCTCTTATGTCGGTGATGACACCGATCCACCCGATCCCGTCTACTGGTGGGATCCGGGACATCCACTCTTCACGGACCCGGAGACCGTCCCCGAGATAGCGGAACGGGATGGCGACCTCTTCGGGATCTATGGTCAGCAGGTCGAGCCGACCGATGGTACGGCCCTCGCCGGCTACACCACCCCCGGGCCTGACCCGAACGAGGCGGCCCTCATCCTGGGTGCCTCAGAGCGCACCATCTTCCGGGCCTTCATCGATGGTGACAACAACGCCGATCTTGACGATGACGGCGTCCTCGATGGCATCGAGCTCTGGGCCAACCAGATCCGTGGGTTGGTCGAGGGCTTCAACACCGACGTCTCGTGGCTCTCCGTGGCTCCGACGTCTGGTCAAGTGGCCGTCGGCGACAGCACGGAGCTGCTGGTCTCGGTCGATGCGACCGGGCTCGCGCCTGGCGTGTACCAGGCCCAGGTGATAGCCCGCACCAACGATCCGGGCGATCGCTCGCTGCGCCATCCGATAACGCTGGTGGTCCCACGTTCATCGGTCGGCACCAACGCCGGCGGACCCGCTTACACGACCAGTGGTGGGGATATCTTCCGAAGCGACCGCGCCTTCACTCCGGGGAGCTTCGGCTACCTCGGGACGTCCGATGAGTCGGTCAGCGCGGAACCCATCGCCGGCACGCTGGATGACGGGCTCTACCAGGATGCCCGGCTGGGCATGCGGGCCTATCGGTTCGACGTCCCAGATGGGAGCTACCGGGTGGACCTCCACTTCGCCGAGCTGGGCACGGCCAGCGGCGCGGCGCGGCGCCTCTTCGATGTGACCGTGGAAGGTGACAACGTGCTGGACAACCTCAACGTGGCCGAGGCGGCCGGCGGCCGTTTCCGGGCCCTCATCGAGTCCTTCGTCGTCACGGTGACGGACGGCGACCTGAGGGTCGGCTTCGATGCCGGTCGCGGGCGGACACTCATCAACGCCATCGAGGTGACCGGCTTGCCCTAGCCCGACAGGGCCAGCGTGTGTCGGATCAAGGAGCTGCCCGGGGAGACCCGGGCAGCTTCTCGTTTTGCCGCCGGCCGTCCAGCTGGCGCTAACATGGCGGACCTCATGGCACAGACGATGGACCGGCCGCCCTGCCCGACGGGCCGCCTCGCGCTACGCGGGGTCGCTGGCGCCTGACGCCGCGCGACCCGCAGCCGCCCGCTCCACCCGACCCCGTCAACGAGAGCCCGCCATGACCATCCAGACCGAACAGACCGAACAGACCGCCCCCGTTCCCTCACGCATCGACCGCTACGACCCGACGCACCTCGAGCCGCATTGGCAGGCGCGCTGGGAAGAGCTGGGCATGCACCAGACCGACCTGCACGACACATCAAGACCCAGTTACTACGTGCTGACGATGTATCCCTACCCGTCGGGTGACCTGCACGTCGGTCACTGGTCGATCATGACCCCTACCGATGCGCTGGCTCGCTTTCATCGCATGCATGGCCACAACGTCTTCTTCCCCATCGGCTTCGACGCCTTCGGCCTGCCGGCCGAGAACGCCGCCATCGCCAACG
>JACCYW010000296.1 GCA_013696275.1 Chloroflexota bacterium
GCAGCGGGTGACCCCCGGTCAGGCCGTATTCGCGCTCAAGGTCCAAGGGGGTGAGCACCCGCCTTGCCTCGACCGACCCGCTCAGGCCTGGCGCGACCGTCTCCAGCCGCTCCACGACGCTGTCACCCAGCGACTCCCGATGGCCATCCCACGCGTCCGCCCCGTCGCCGCGCTGGTAGGGCGTGCCCTGCACCAGGACGCTCATCACATGACGGCGCGACCCGGCATCCACCAGCGATGGGTCGATCAGCGATGGGATGGTCGCCTCCAAGACCAGGTCGTGGGCGACCCGCCGAGCCTTCAGCGCATCGGCTGAGTGGTCGAGGCTGGCGAGCCCTTCGGCCAGCAGGATACGGCCACGCAGTCGACCTCCGTCGTCATCGATACCAGCGAAGGCGGGAAGGCGAGCTAGGACCAGGTCGACCTTGGAGACCGCTCCGGAAAGGCGGAGGTTGGCGGCCTGCCAGCCGATCCGGGGCCCGAGCAGCGCCGGGTCGATGAGATCGAGCAGGGTGCGCTTGGGATCCAGTCCGGAGATGACGATGGGCGCCGCCAACGACTCCCCGCCGGCCAGCTCCACGCCAGTCGCGCGCTCACCGTCCGAGGCGATGGCGCGGACCTCCGACCGGCAGCGGATCTCCCCCCCGAAGCTGCGCGCGGCCGCCGCCAATGCCTCGCCCAAAGCGCCGGGTCCACCGCGCACGAAGACGGTCTCCGGCGCGGCCCCCGCCCCGGTACCGGCCGCATCAGCCAGGAAGACCTGCGTAGTGCCCGCGTCCCTTGGTCCCATCGATGTGTAGCGCACGGCTCGCCACGCGAGCGATGTCCGAATCGCCTCCCCTGCGAACCAGTCGTCCAGGTGATCGGCGATGGGCATCGGCAGCACACGGAGTAGCGCTCGCGAATCAGCGGTGCTGAGGCCGCGATAGCCGGCGCCGATGCGCAAGGCCCCCAAGAGATCGCTCAGGGCCGGGCGTGCGGGGTCGGGCGGCGTCATCGCCATGATCCTGGCGAGGACGGCTGCCAGCGCCCGCGTCTGGCGGTCGAAGTCGGGATAGGCCTTAGCGTCAGATGGCGAGTCGCGGGCAAGCTCGGCCGCGGCCCGGGCCACATCACCGTAGAGCGTCAGCGGCCGCTCCCCCGCGCGCAGCAGCGTCATCCGAGCGTCGGGCTGCACGAATCTGACCCGATGGGCGCGTAGATCCAGATCGCGGACCACCGAGGGACGCAGCCGGCCTACGCTGTGGGCAAGGTCGGGCGACCTGACACCGGGCGCCAGGGTCACCGTCCCCAGCGCGCCACCGACGCCGCCCCTGCGCTCCAGGACCAGCGTTCGCAGGCCGGCGCGCGCCAGGTATGCGGCGCAGACCAGGCCGTTGTGGCCAGCGCCGATGACGATCGCATCAAGGCCTGCGGTCACGCGGCCACCCGGCGCGAACGAAGCAGCTGCTTGGCCGCGATGTGGCCGGGAGCACCCATGATCCCGCCGCCGGGATGGACCGCCGAGCCGCAAAGCCAGAGGTCGCGAATGGGCGTTCGGAACCGGGCGTTGCCGGGGACCGGCCTGTTGAAGAAGAGCTGTTCCAGGGTCAGCTCGCCCTGGAAGATGTTGCCCTCCGTCAGGCCGAAGGTCTGCTCGATGTCAAGTGGGCTAAGCACCTGCCGGCCCACGATCAGCTGGCGGATGTTCGGCGCCCGCTCGGCGATGGTATCGATGACCGTCTCGCCGAACGCCTCGCGGCCGGCATCGTCCCATTTGCCATCGGCCAGGTGGTATGGCGCGTACTGCACGAAGCAGCTCATGACGTGCTTGCCCGGCGGAGCCATGGACGGGTCGACCAGGGTCGGGATGATGGTGTCGATGTAGGGTCGCCGGCTGGGTTGGCCATCGCGTGCGTCGATGTAGGCCTGCTCCATGTAGTCGAGGCTCGGTGAGAAGCTGATCGCGCCGCGCAGATGCTCCCCGGGGCCAGGCAAGCAGGTGAAATCGGGCAGGCCGTCCAGGGCCAGGTTGACCTTGCCTGACGAGCCCCGGAAGCGGTGCCGGCGGACACCGGTCTCGAACTCGGGCTCCAGCGTCCCGGGCTCCAGCAGGCGCAGGAAGGTCCGGTGCGCATCGACGCTGGACAGGACCGCCCGGGCCTCGATCTCCTCGCCTGACTCGAGGATCAGCCCGGTCGCCCGGCCGTCGCGCACGGCGATCCGCTCGACCGGCGCGTCGGTACGGATGACCGCGCCCAGCGAACGGGCGGCCGATGCGATGGCCTCGCTGATGCCGCCGGTCCCGCCACGCGGGATGCCCCAGGCACGGAAGGCGCCG
>JACCYW010000302.1 GCA_013696275.1 Chloroflexota bacterium
GGGAGCACGGATACCCGGTGCTACACTCCCGGCCGATGACCAAGAACCTCGTGATCGTCGAGTCGCCAGCGAAGGCGCGGACGATCGAGCGGTACCTGGGTCACGACTTTCAGGTGCTGGCCAGTTACGGCCACGTGCGAGACCTCCCCGAGAATCCCGGCAAGGGCAAGTTCGGAGTCGACGTCGACCACGACTTCGCCCCCGAGTACGTCGTTTCCGATGACCGCCGGAGCCAGGTGGAGCGCATCGCGCGAGAGGCGCGGCGCGCCGATTCCGTGTACCTGGCGACTGACCTCGATCGTGAGGGCGAGGCCATCGCCTGGCACGTCGCAGAGGCGGCTCATGTACCGGCCGAAAAGCAGCGTCGGGTGACCTTCAGCGAGATCACCGAGAGCGCCATCCGCGATGCTTTCGCCCATCCCCGCGCCATCGACGAGAACCTCGTCGACGCTCAGCAGACACGCCGCATCGTCGATCGCCTGGTCGGCTACACCCTGAGTCCGCTGCTCTCCCGGAAGGTCCGGGCCGGGCTCTCCGCCGGGCGTGTCCAGTCGGTCGCCGTGCGATTGGTGGTCGACCGTGAGCGGGAGGTGGAAGCCTTCACGCCGCGCGAGTACTGGACCCTGGAGGCGCTGCTGGCCAGCGCGAAAGGCGAGGCCTTCAGTACCCGCCTGGCACGCATCGACGGCAAGGAGGCGGAGGTCGCCGATGGCGGCGCCGCGGACGAACATGCGGATGCCATCCGACGGTCCCAGCCGCGTGTCGACAAGGTCCAGGTCCGCCAGAGCAAGCGCAGCCCAGCCGCTCCCTTCACGACCTCCACGTTGCAGCAGGAGGCCAGCCGCAAGCTGGGTTTCAGTCCCAAGCGCACCATGTCGGTCGCGCAGCGCCTGTATGAGGGTGCGGAGCTCAACGGCGAACCGACCGGCCTCATCACCTACATGCGCACCGACTCGCAGGCGATGGCGGGCGTCGCGATGGGTGAGGCTCGCTCGGTCATCGGGCAACGGTATGGGTCCGAGTACACGATGCCCAAAGGCCGCGTGTATCGGACCAAGGCGAAGGGCGCCCAGGAGGCGCACGAAGCGATCCGTCCGACGAGCTTCGAGCGCGACCCTGACTCCATGGCGGCCCACCTCAAGGCTGACGAGCTGCGCCTCTATCGGCTGATCTGGCAACGCGCCCTTGCCTCGCAGATGGCCGAGAAGCGGCTCGAAACGACGTCGGTCGACCTGACCGCCGGTCGCTACGGGCTCCGCGCCAGCGCCACGCGGACGCTCTTCGACGGCTTCTCGAGGGTCTACACGGAAGGCCGCGATGACGACGCGGAGGAAGAGGAAGAGCGCCGCCTGCCGGCTCTGGCTGAGGGTGACATCACCAGCGTTCGGGATGTCACTACCACGCAGCACTTCACGGAGCCGCCGCCGCGCTACACGGAAGCGTCGCTCATCAAGGCGCTCGAGGAGCACGGCATCGGCCGCCCCTCCACTTACGCTGCGACGATCTCCACCATCGTCGATCGCGGCTACGTCACGGTCACCGATCGGCGGCTCCGACCCGAGTTGGTGGCCAACATCGTGACCGATCTGCTGGTCGCACACTTCGGGGAGTTCGTGGACCTGGAGTTCACGGCGCGCATGGAAGAGCGGCTCGACGAGGTGGCCCGGGGGGAGAGGGCGTGGGTGCCGTTGCTGCGCGACTTCTACGGGCCATTCAAGGAACTGGTCGATCTCAAGCGGCGCGAGCTGCGTCGCCGGGACATCACGACCGAGGAGACCGACGAGATCTGCTCGCTTGGCCACCCGATGGTCATCCGCCTCGGCCGCAATGGCCGCTTCCTCTCCTGCTCGCTGTATCCGGAGCACAAGGAGTCCCGTCCGCTACCCGGCGAGGAGGCGGAAGCGCTGCAGGTCGAGGGAGCAGGCGAGACGTGCCCCAAGTGCGGGCAGGGCACACTGGAAGCCAAACGCGGTCGCTTCGGGCCATTCGCCGGTTGCTCGCGTTATCCCGACTGCGACTACATCCGCCGGACGGGCCCGCCACCGCCGGACCAGTTGCCGTTCGAGGTGGAGTGTCCCAGATGCGGGCAGGGTCACCTGGTGGCACGCCGGGCCCGACGCACCGGATCGGTCTTCTGGGGCTGTTCGCGCTATCCCGCATGTGACCTTACGACCAGCCGTGAGCCGACCGGTGCCGTGCATGACGCCGATGCCGGGGCTGTCGCTCGGAATGGTGACTCCGGTATCTGCTTGCGTTGCGGCGCCAGCGTCGAGCTGCCCGAGCCGGTCGTGCCAGGGCAGCGGCTGTCCGGCGGTCCGCCCGATCCAGCGGCCATCGCGCCGCGCAAGAAGGGCGGCGCGGCACGGCCTGCCTCAGCCG
>JACCYW010000341.1 GCA_013696275.1 Chloroflexota bacterium
GGATGCGGATGCCGTTGTGGTGGAACTCGTCGCCCAGGTGCAAGCCGATCGCGTCACCCTGGTAGAAGGAAACGGCCACTACAGTGCCGCGCCGGCGCACCACCCGGATGGCCTCGTTGAGGGCGGCCGCAGAGCCGGTGCACTCCCAGGCGACGGGGACACCCTCCGAGCCATGGATGGACTTGATGGTGACCGCGACATCGACGGACAGGGCATCGACGGTCGCAAAGCCGAGCCCCTTGGCGATGGCTATCCGGCTGGCCAACCGATCGACCACGTAGACCGACGACGCCCCGGCGGCGCGTACGAATTGGGCGGTCAGCAGACCGACCGGACCCGCTCCGAACCCGACCGCGGGTCGCCCCGCCTGTTCGCCCTCGCCGTACGCAACAGCGTTCGCGCATATCGGAGCCATCTGCCCCAAGTCGACACCATCGTCCCAGCTCATCTCGTCCGGTAGCCGCTGAGCGACAGCCCGGGCGGCGTCCATCACGGTGTACTCGGTATGGCTCCAGTTCCCGTAGATGCGATCACCGACGCGCACGTGCGGCACCCGACTCTCGACGACCTGGCCAGCTGCCCGGTAGCCGAACGACATTGGCAGTGGCAGGGCCGCGCCCGGCTGAAACAGCCTGAGCTGCGCATCCCAGGCCTTGGAGAGATAAGGGTTCGAGGCACCCTTGCCGTAGAACGTCATCTCCGTGCCCGGGCTGATGGCCGATCGAACGGTCCGGATGAGGACCGCTCCGGATGGCACCGCCGGGAGTGGGAACTCGACGCAGGAGACTGCTCCGGTACGCTCGATCTGGGCCGTTCGGCCGCCGATCTCACCTCGCTCGGCGCTGGCGACGATAGCCGGCTTGGGGGCGACCGGAGGCTTGGCATCAGTAGCCGGATCGGTCATCGCAGCGCGTATCGTAGCGGCAGAGACGATCCGCCTCGGACTCAGGCCGCCTCAGCCAGACGCTCGAGGGTGATCATCGGTATGACCCGCTCGGTGCGTGCCTCGTACTCCTTGAAGCTGCTGTGCAGCTCAGCATGCTGGTCGTACATGCGCTGTCGCTGATCGGACGCAACGACGGTCGCGCGTGCCTGGAAGGTGTCCCCGTCAGCTTCGACCGTCACGACCGGGTTCTTGACCAGGTTGTGATACCAGGCTGGATGGGTCGGTGCGCCGTTCATCGACGCGCCGATGACGTACCTGCCCTCCTCCCGCGAGAAGACGAGTGGTGTCGTGCGGGCTTCCCCCGTGCGAGCTCCGGTCGTCGTGAGGAGGAGGACTTGACGCCCTTGGAATGGGCCGGACGTCACCTTGCCGCTGTTCGTCCGTATGTCCTCGATCAAGGCCTGCGTCATCGCGTGCCAGTCCATGCCCATGAGTCATCACCTTCAATGAGTTCGGTTAGCGAATGATACGGGTACGCTATCATCGGTCGGTGAGCCCGTCAAGCCGAGCCCTGACCCGTCCGGCGTTCCTGATGGTCAAGCTGGGGGAGTGGACGGCGGCGCGTTTCGTCGAGCGCCTGGCACCACTGGGTCTCCGACCACGGCATCTCGGCGCTATGCATCTGATCAGCGAACGGCCCCGATCCCAGCTCGAGTTGGCACAGACCATCCGCGTCGCTGCCAGCGTCGTGGTCGACATGATCGATGAGCTGGAGGCCATCGGAGCCGTTCGACGGAAGCCCGATCCGGCCGACCGACGCCGCTTCTCCGTCGAGCTGACCGACCAGGGCAGGAACCTCTTGATGGCCGCCGACACCGTCTCGCGGGAGGTCGAGGCGGAACTCCTGGCCGGCCTGGACCCAACATTGCGGCGACCATTGACCCGGGCGCTGCGTGAGCTCGGCCGGAGCCGGGGCATCCTGAAGCCGACTCACCCGCCATCGCCGGTCCCGACCTCCGACAGCCAGGCGTTTCCCTCTCGTCGAGCGGCGACCTCGTGAGAAAGCTGTCGCTCATAGCCGGCGCGCCGTCACATCCGGCGCGGATGCACGAACACCGCGCCGGGATGCTACTGCTGCAGCGGTGCCTGGGAGCAGTCGCTGGTCTGCAAGTCGATCTCCACGTCGATGGCTGGGTGAGATCCGATGCCGCCCTACTCGAGGCTGATGCGATCGCCCTGTTCGCCGATGGCGGTCAGGCGCATCCCTTCCTGACTGGCAAGCGCCTGGCGGCGCTCGGCACGCGCGTGGCGGCGGGTATTGGCTTGGGCTGCATGCACTTCGCAGTCGACATCCCGGTCGAGCGTGGCGCGGCGGAGTTGAAGGCGTGGATCGGCGGTCACTACCAGGCCGGCGTCTCGTGCAATCCCATCTGGCTGGCTCGTTTCGACCAACTGCCGGAGCACCCCATCACGCGAGGCGTCCGGCCCTTCGAGACCAACGATGAGTGGTACTTCGCCATCCAGTTCGCTGACGGCTACGGTGGCACTGGCCCGACGTCGACGGCGGCCGGCACGTTCTGGCCCATCCTGTGCGCGACCCCTTCGAACGAGGTCCGCGCCGGGCCGTATGTCTATCCGAAGGGTCCCTATCCCCATATCCTCGCCCAGGCCGGTCGGCCAGAGATCGTGATGTGGGCCCTGGAGCGATCGGACGGTGGTCGCGCCTTCGGCCTCACCGGCGGCCACTTCCATGACAACTGGGCGAATGGCGACTTCCGGAAAGTCGTCTTGAATGCGCTGGTCTGGATCGCCGACGCGACCGTCCCGCCGGACGGGGTCGCTTCGTCCCTGGCTCCGCATGAGCTCGACCAGGATCTCGACCCAGCAGGTCCTGCTTAGCCATCGCCCACATCGATGGGCGGGTACGGAGGTCGCTCTACTGGGCTGGCGACCTGTGACCATCGGGCCGGTGGCAACGGCCTGCGCTGCGCTGACAATCGGTCGTGTCGATGACCATCCCATTGCCGCGCCGACGACGGGCACGACCCGAGCGCCCTCCGCACGTCGCGCCCACGGCACGCGCCGAGGTAGGCGACGTACTGGTCTTCGAGCGTGCTCATGGCGGCTTCGCCCTGGTCGGCGGGACCGGTCGCGGGGCCGGCTGGGCGGGCGTCGTCGAACTCGAACTGGCGGACGATTCGGTCGTCGGACGTTCGTGGCGGCGAGGTACATCCGAACGTATCTCGGCCCGCCGAGCGGTACCCATCACCGGCCCCTACTACGCCCGCCATGCCGTCGCCGTACCGGTCGGCCAACGCCATGTCGTCGTCCTGGGCGGAGACAAGCCGATCATGCTACGGGACGCTGAGCTGGTGAGTTTCGCGGCATCCGCAGTCGATGGCATCGACGGCATACCAGCCAACAAGCTCCTCGCGGACGAGCTGGAACTCGTCCATGCCCTGCGCGCGCTGATGGATTACAGGCCGTTGACGATCCGCGAGACGGTCCGGCACATCGCCACGGTCGCTGCGACGTCGTTGTCCTGCGAGGTCGCCCTGATCGGTGTCGAGCACGCCGGGCAAGTCCTGGTCGAGGGCATCGACCTGCGGACCATGGGTCCGGCCGGCGGGCCGGACGGAGAACGCCATCTGACACTTGTCGCGCAGGCGGCCGCACCGTTGCTGGAACAGGCGGCGGCGGCTGATCCGGACGTCTTCGGAGTCGAAGTGGCGGCCCGACTGACCTTGCCGTTGGGCGGCGCGGCGGGTGCTGGAGCGCTTGCGCTCGGTCACGCCGTCGCCCGACCGCGCGGCTTCACCTCACTCTGCCAGCGCATCGCCCGAGCGATCGCCGAGGGCGCCGAACTCCTGGTCAGTCAAGCCCAGGCACGCGAGCAGCTGGCCAGCGAGCTCGATCTGCTGGCCCGGCTGATCAGGACCGACTCGCTCACTGGCAGCGGCAACCGTCACGCCTGGGATGCCGAGGTCACAGCCTGGCGCGCCGCCGATGAGCGCAGCCCTGCCCACGTCTTGAGCTGTGATCTCGACGGCCTGAAAGAAGTGAATGACCGATTCGGGCACGCCGCCGGCGACGCCCTGATCTGCGGCGCCGCCAACCTCCTGCGGTCGTCGGTCCGCGAGTGCGACCTGGTAGCGCGCGTGGGTGGTGATGAGTTCGTGGTGCTGCTGCGGGGAGCGGATGCGACAGTAGCCCGTCGGATCACTGCCCGGCTGCGGCGGGCCGAACGAGCGTGGCGAGTGACCGAGCACGCGCTGATGCCGCGCCTTTCGCTGGGCTTGGCCCGCGTCGCGGACGGCGACCTCGAAGGGGCACGAGCCGCTGCCGACCGCTCGATGTACTCGAACAAGCGGCGCCGGCTGGCAGGGCCGACGGGGCACAGCGATAGACCCTGGACCGATCGACGGACCCGCCCGAGACCCGATCGTCCGGCGCTACGACCAAGCCCGTCCCCGGTCGGCTAGTCGCCTTACTCGGCGAAGCTGGAGATGCTCACGCGGTATACGCTGAGCGGCTGGATGGCTGGCAGGCCTTACGATCGAGCCATGGTCGTGCTCACCGGTCGGGACCTCACGCGGGCGGACGTGGCGAGGGTCGCCCGCAGCGGTGAGCGGGTCGCCATCCACCACGAGGCGATCAGCACCATGGCGAACAGCCGGGCCGTGGTCGAGCTATCCCTCGAGCGAGGCGATGCCGTCTATGGCCTGACGACCGGTGCCGGCGTCCTCAAACGAGCGTCGCTCGATGCGACGGCCGCGGCCACCTATGCCAACCGCATCATCCGCCAGCACCAGGTGGCCCTTGGCCCATCCGCGCCTCACGATGTGGTCCGGGCGATGATCCTTCGTCTGGCCAACGAGTTCGCCAGCGGCGTACCGGGCGTCCGACCCGAGCTCGCGCTGCATCTGGTCGAGGCACTGACGGCCGATACAGCAGCGCGCGTCCGCATCCTTGGATCGGTCGGCGAGGCCGACCTCGCCCAGGCGGCCGACCTGGCCATGGAGCTGTTCAGGGAGGTTCAGCTCGCCGCTGGTGAGGGCCTTGCCTTGCTCACCGGGAACGCCTTCGCGACCGGCTGGGCGGCGCTCGCGATGGACGACGCGGCGACCCTGATAGCCACGATGGAGGCCGCCGGTGCCCTGAGCCTGGAGGCCATGGCGGCCGATCCCTCGATGCTCCATCGCTCGATCGCCGAGGTCCGGCCGTATCCCGGTCTGGCCTGGGCTGTGGGGCGGATGCATGCCCTGCTCGAGGGAAGCTTCCTGTGGGACCGGGGGCGCGCACGCAGCCTCCAGGACCCGCTCACCTTCCGTGGCCTGCCGCAGCTACTTGGCGCCGTGCGTGACGCGTTCGATCATGCCGACGGAGTGCTGGCCATGGAGCTGAACGCCTCCCAGGGCAACCCCATCGTGGTGGCCGGTGAAGAGCGCCCCCTATCGGTCGCCAACTTCGAGATCCTGCCGCTCGCTGCCGCGCTCGACTACTTGAGGATCGTCCTGGCGAGCGTCCTGACGGCCTCTGCCGAGAGGATCGTCAAGCTGCTCGAAACGTCATGGTCAGGGCTGCCGACCGGACTCACGCCCAGTGGCGACCCGGCCGACCCGGGCCTGGGCTATCTGGGCATCGCGAGCCAGGCGCTATCGGCGGAGATCCGCCTGCTTGCTGCGCCCGTCTCCTTCGAGCTGGCCTCTACCGCCCATGCAGAGGGCATCGAAGACCGGATGACGATGGCACCCCTGGGCGCGCGACGCCTTGGTGAACAGGTCGCCCTGGGCCGAGAGCTGATCTGCCGCGAGCTGGTGGTGGCCGTTCAGGCGACGGAGCTTCGAGGTCTGCTTCCACTGGGTCGAGGGACGACGGCTGTGGCGGCCAGGGTCCGCGGCATCGTGCCTACACTGGGCAGGGATGGATCCGTTCCAGCTGACCTGGAGCCGCTGAGCGAGGCCATCCGAGCCGGTCTCATCGCGACCGGCCCGTGATCGGTCGTGGCCACGCCGGTCACTGGCCGGTCGTAAGGTTCGAAACGCAGGCTTGATCGACCGCGCGCCATGGTGACGCGCAGGAATTCGAGCCTGTACTCCTCATACATCTCCAGCACGAGCATCACGGCTTCCCGGTGCCCCGGTCGGCCGCTGGCCTTCCGCGCCTCAGCCCGCGATGTCCACAGACAGAAGGACAGGCACTCGCGGTCGGCCGTGAGGGGGCCCCTGAAGTAGTGGACGAAGCCAGGTGATCGGGCCGCCTCGGCGTGGGCGCGGTCATCGTAGGCGGCAAGTCGGGCGTGATCGGCACCGGCCCGGACGATCGAGCGGAACGCCACCAGATACCACTCCCCTGGGTCGAGTCCGGGCGGGCAAGCAGACCAGTCGAACGCATGTGCGACCGGCAAGGTGGCGTAGTCGTCCGAGGCAGGCGCCACCCAGCCGAAGTCGGGCATGGAAGACGTGGCCTGGACCATGAGGGCACTCTAGCAAGATTGTCATATCTTGACAATAGGTATTGTCACCCCATGGGAGTAGCTCCTACGGCCGCGCCGCTCCGGCTGACGTCCGTTGGGCGAGCCGGCTTCGGGTCGCGTCTCGGTGTTCGGGCTGCTCGCGAGGCCGGTCGGGCTGCTCGGTGGTCGGTCCGGCTGCTCACTGGGCGGACGACCGGACCGCTGTGGGGCCGAGGGCGGTCTCGGGCGACGACTCGATGGTCGGGCTGCTCACTGGGCGGACGACAGGACCGCTGTGGGGCATGGGCGGTCTCGGGGCGCGTCTTCGGTGGTCGGGCTGCTCGCTGGTCGGACGACCGGACCGCTGTGGGCCAGGGGCGGCCTGCGGATGCGTCTTCGATGGTCGGGCTGCTCGCTGGGCGGACATATCGACCACGTTTGCCACTTCACCGGATGCTGCGCCCTGGGTGGCCTTGCTCGCGTGTACCGCTTCGGGCCAACTCTCGATGTACCGCGCCCACTCCTCGCGAGCCCTCTGGTGGGCGGTTCCCGCGATACATCGCCTGTCTCGGCGCATGAGGGCTACGGCAAGGAGGGCCTCACGCTCGCCGGTCGGCGATAGGGCGCGAGAACCTCACGCGAGGACGCCTTCCGGCGACGCGAACGCCGGCGGCGCGAACGCCCGCGAACGCCGGGGGCCCAGCCCGACATCAGCCCGCTTCGGCTAATCGACGCCCCAGCTCCTTGGCCCCTGCCCGTATCGAACGTGCAGCGGTCGCGCGCCACTTCGGGCCGCACCGGTCGGCTGGCCCGGTGACCGCAAG
>JACCYW010000354.1 GCA_013696275.1 Chloroflexota bacterium
GTTGGACGCTCCCCCGTCAGGCTGCGCACCGATGTCCGTCTCCGTCCTGCTCCGCCTTGTCAGCGACACCCTCACGTCTGGGCGCGTGGCCGGCCATGCCGAGGTCGTGGAGACGGGCGAGACGGCCAGGTTCAAGGATCCGGCCGAGATGCTCCAGATCCTCCGCCGGGTCAGCACTCAGGGCGGGCTTCACAAGGGGATGACGATGCATCGGACGGTCACGACGGGTCAGCGCCCGAGGCGTAGGCTCATCGGCGCCCGGGCCGGTTCCCTGGTCCTGAGCGCCTTGCTCTTGGGAGTGGCGCCCGTCACCGTGCGCGCCGCGACGCTCACGGTCACCTACACGAACGACGCGGGTTCAGGCTCGCTGCGCGCCGCCATCACGGCTGCCTGTTCACCGATGGTGGCTTTCTGTAGGGGTTGGGCCCTATCCAGGTCGACGTCTGCTCTTGCTTCAGACGAGGTACTCGCGCGCGGTCGAGCGGCGCAGGAAACGGCCATGCCCCTTCGCGCCCTTCCATCGTCCGTCCTCCACCACGACGCGACCGCGCGAAAGCACCACATCGCTGCCACCGACCACCGAGCGGCCCTCGTAGCACGAATAGTCCACGTTCATGTGGTGTGTCGAGGCAGAGATGGTATGACGACGTTCCGGATCGTAGACGACCAGGTCGGCGTCCGCGCCCGGTGCCACGACGCCTTTCCGCCCGGCCAATCCGAACATCCGGGCCGGCGCAGCGCTGAGAGTCTCCACCCAGCGCTCGCGCGAGATCCGGCCGGTCACGACGCCGCCGTCGTGCATCAGGTCGACGCGATCCTCGACGCCCGGCAGCCCATTCGGCACCTTCCGGAAATCTCCCTGGCCGAGCTGCTTCTGATCGGCGAAGTCGAACGGGCAGTGGTCGGTCGAGACGACCTGGAGGTCGTCCTTGGCCAGCCCGCGCCAGAGCTGGTCTTGGTGGTCGGCCGGCCGCAGCGGCGGGGAGCAGACGAATTTCGCGCCCTGGAAGCCGTTGGCCATGTCGTCGAGCGAGAGGAAGAGGTACTGCGGGCAGGTTTCGGCGAAGGCCATGGCACCGCGACCCCTGGCCGCCTGGACCATCTCCAGGGCGTCGCGTGCTGAAAGATGGACGATGTAGACCGGCACGCCGGTGGCCTCAGCCAGTCGGATGACCCGATTGGTGGCTTCGCCCTCGAAGATGGGGTAGCGCACGACGCCGTGATAGTAAGGATCCGTCTCGCCGCGCTCCACCGCCTGAGCTGCCACGACATCGATGGCCATCCCGTTCTCGGCGTGCATCATGATCAGCCCGCCGTTCTTGGCCGTCTGCTGCATCGCCCGCAGGATGGCGCCATCGTCGGAGTAGAAGACGCCCGGATAGGCCGTAAAGAGCTTGAAGTCGGTGACCCCTTCGTCGACCAGGGTGTCCATCTCGGCGAGGGTCCCCTCGTTGACGTCGGACATGATCATGTGGAAGCCGTAGTCGACGCAGGCGTTGCCCTGGGCCTTGGCGTGCCAGGCGTCGAGCCCCTCGCGCAGCGACTTACCGCGCGACTGGACCGCGAAGTCGATGATGGTGGTGGTCCCGCCGAAGGCTGCCGCCCGCGTTCCGGTCTCGAAGGTGTCCTTGGCGAATGTCCCGCCGAAGGGCAGCTCCATGTGCGTGTGCACGTCGATGGCGCCGGGGATGACCAGCTTGCCCGAGGCGTCGATGGTGCGGTCGACGCCGTTCGCTGCGCTCGAGCCGGCGACGCCCGGGCCGACCTGCGCGATCGTCTCACCGTCGACCAGCACGTCCGCCTGGGTCGAGCCGTCCGCGTTGACCACCGTGCCGCCGCTGATCACGATGCGCATCCCGGTTCCTCCGTTCTGGTCCTTGGATCCCCAGCATGGTAGACGGCGCGGCCGGCATCACCTGAGGTGGGCGCTGGTCCTCGTCACTGGTTCCTCGTCAGAGGAACGGGTTCCGGTGGGCGACCTGTGGGAAGCGGGCGAAGTCCCCATCGAGGGTCAGGATCTCATGGACGCCGTGCTCGAGTGACAGCGCGACGAGATGGGCATCGTGCACCAGGTTGCCGGTCACCGGACTCTTCGCAAGGACACGATCCAGGACAGTGCGGTGCTGGGGTGTCTCGCTCAGCACGCGAGCCACCGGAGGACCGATGAAGTCGCCGATGGCCGTGACCGCATCCCGCGTCGACGAAGGTGGATCGAACACCCGATGGTGGGTCACGACCCTTAGGAACTCGTACAGCGACGGCCAATACAACGCGTACGGGACCGTTCCCTCCGCCATCGTCCGCAGCAGCTCATGGGCGTGCTCGTGGTGTTCGGTGCCTCGCCGATGGGCGTGCACCAGGATGTTCGTGTCCAACCCGACCACGTGCCTAGCCGCGTTCCATCAGGTCGAACAGCTTGTCCCGGTCGGTCAGATCCACGCCCGGCAGTGTCTTGCCCGCCACCGTCTTGAGCTGGAAGCGGTAGCGGCTGCCCTGCTGCGGTCGGTTCAAGGTCAGACCGTCGCGGAGGGCGTCGTTGATGACGTCCTTCAGGGGTCGATCCAGGTCGGTCGCCCGGCGCCTTGCCAGGCGCATGACGTCATCGTCGAGCGTCAAAGTGGTCCTCATGCGCATCATGATGCGTGACGGGCCCGACGACGTCAACTCGCATCCGGTCGATCTGGGGCCGCGGCCGGAAGCGTCAGGTTCTCCGCCACAGGGTCATGATGGCTGGTACCCTCATCCCCGCGCAAGCGAGCACATCCCAGCAGTCCGGCGTCGGTCCTCCCCCAGGGACCGGCGCCGGTCTCATTGCCACGGCAGGTCGTCGGACCCGAGGCCAGGCGACAGGAACCGATCAGCGTGACCTGGATGTTCGCTGCCGTCCGTGTAAGGTGTGACTTGACCGGTCAGCAGCCGTAGCCGACTGGAAGAGGGCCGTACCATGCGCCGATCCCTGGTCATCGCGGTGATGATGACCGTGCTCGCGATCCCCGCCGCCGGTAGCTCAGCGGCCCGCGCTGCAGAGGGCCGATCAGCGGACCGCACCATCCTGGCGACCATCCCTGGATCGCAGGTCGCCTACCATGCAGAGACCGGCCGCGCGCGCTTCCTTGTCGTTGGCGCTACGCGATCACTTTCCTGGGCCAAGCCCGACCAGACCCTGATATCCACTTCGCGCGCCTTTCTGGCCGACATCGGACCGCTGTTCGGTATCGGCCGACCGGACACCGACCTCGAGCTGGCGCGACAGATGACAGCCCGGGACGGTCGCCAGATGATGCGCTACCAGCAGCTCCGGGCAGGCGTGCCGGTCCTGGGTGGTGAGCTCATCGTGGAGATGGGCGCGCGAGGCGAGGTGCGCAGAGCATCGGGTGAGGCCCTGCCCGACGACTGGCCGGTCGCCACCCGAGCCTCGCTCTCACCCTCCCGGGCCGTCAGCGCGGCTCTCGAGGTCGTCGCCCGCGACCATGGCATACCCATCGATCGACTGCGAACAGGCCCGCCGACGCTGGCCATCGTGGACCCTCGGATCATCGGCGGGCCGGGCATCCCGTTGCCGCGCCTGACGTGGCGAGTGGATGTCGAGGCCGACGCTCCACGTCTGAGCCAGATGGTCTTCATCGACGCTGCGAGCGGTGCCGTGGCCCACAGGAGCTCGCGCATCCACCAGGCCCTCAGCCGGCGCATCTGCGATTTCCACGACGTCCGCAGGAAGAGGTTCGAATGCGTCAGGGACGTCGCCCGCACCGAGGGTCAGCCACCGTCCGGCGTGGCCGAGGTGGATCGCGCCTATCGCAACATCGCCGACTTCGACGAGTTCTATCGAACGACCTTCGGCCGGGACGCCATAGACGACGCCGGGATGCCATATGTGGCCACCGTCCGCTACTGCAAGCCGAACTGGTGTCCGATGCAGAACGCCTTCTGGGATTGGGAGAAGGAGCAGGTAGCTTTCGGTAACGGCTGGGCGAGTGCCGATGATCTGGTGGCGCACGAGTACCAGCATGGTGTACTCGACCACGGCAGCCGGCTCTTCTACCACTACCAGTCGGGCGCGATCAACGAATCGTTGTCCGACATCTTCGGCGAGATGGTCGATCTGAGCAACGCCCGAGGCGATGACCGGCCGGCGGTGCGATGGCTCTTCGGTGAGGACATCATCGGCTACGGAGTGCTGCGCGATCTGCAGCATCCGCCGGCCTATGGCGATCCCGACCGTGTGGGCAGCAGCCTATTCCGGACCGGCAGCGCTGACGACGGCGGTGTCCATACCAATAGCGGTGTCCTCAACAAGACAGCGGCACTGCTGACGGACGGCGGCTCGTTCAATGGCTATGCCATCGATCCGTTGGGCATCGGGCGGACGGCCGCCGTCTTCTACGAGATGATGCTCCATGGGCTCACCTCTGCCGGCGACTTCAGCGATGTGTCGAGCGCGTTGCCCCATGCGTGCGACAGTCTGATCGGCTCGGCCGGGATAGCGGCGAACCACTGCGTTGAGGTCAGGCAGGCTGTCCTGGCCACCGAGCTGCAGCTCAAGCCATCTGGTGCGGCGCCCGAGGGCGCCCCCGTCTGCCGCAGCGGCACGGTCGCGGAGGATGCCTTCTTCGACGATATGGAGGAGCCGGCGGCCGGCAACTGGTCAGCGATATCTTTCGGGGACAGCGCGATCCACTGGTTCTATCCTCAGAACACACATCCGCGCAGCAGATGGGATGCCACTTACGCCTCGAGCGGCAAACGCAATCTGTACGGCGAGGACCCCAAGGTCGTCTCCGACTCCGCGATGGTGCTGACACGAGAGGTCAGGGTGCCCCAAGGTGGCTACCTCCACCTGCGGCATGCCTTCGCGTTCGACCATTCTGGTTCGACCGCCCGTGACGGCGGTCTGATCGAGCTGAGCGTAGACGGTGGGCCCTGGTTCGACGCACGTGCCTATTTCACGCACGGCGGCTACAACGGGACGCTCGCCCGAGGCAACGGCAATCCTCACGGAGGCGAGCGGGCCTTCACGGCCCACAGCTATGGCTACGGAGCCAGCCGCATCGATCTTGGCGCCTGGGCCGGGAACACGATCCGGGTCAGGTTCCGGACAGCCAGCGACGGCCGGGTCAGGGACTACGGCTGGTATATCGACGATGTGCGCATCTATCGCTGCCGGCCCGCCGGATAGCGACGCTACGGACCGCTGCCGGCCCCTGGTTGACGAATGTCAGGAGCCTGGGTTGGTGCTCCAGCCGATGTCACGGAACAGCGCCAGCGTGAGTGCACCTGGCGCATGGAGGACTTCACCGTTGTCCAGGAATGGGGTCATCAGGGCGTCGGCGGACCCAGTCGGGAACGCCGCCTCATCGAAATGGGAGTTGCTCGAGCCGGCCTGCCATGGCTTGGGGGCATAGAGCTTTGCCCGACCGCCGTTCTGGGCCACTACCTCCGCGCCGCCGAAGAAGACACTGCCGTCAGTGAGCTGCGTGCGCAGGGTCGCCGATGGATTGGGATAGAGCTGTGTCTTGGTCAGCTTGTTGCCCCCGGAGCGGGCGCTCCTCTCGTTGACGTCGTAGCGGGTCGCATACATCGGCGGGGGTGACCCATCGTGCAGACCCCAGCCGCCCTGCCTGCCGGCCACCGAGAAGGTGCTCAGGAATCCCAGCCCATGGCCCAGCTCATGGAGCACCACGGTCAGGAAGTCGTACTTGCCGGCCGGTCCGGTGCCATCGGTGCCCAGGTACCAGTCGGGGAAGGAACTGTTGAAGTTGGCGCTGATCTCGATCGGTGCGCCCCCCTGACAGTCGCACAGCGCTTCGGCCAGGGCGGCCGGATACACGAAGCCGTCGGACAGGAAGTAGAAGGCGGTCGGGCCGGCAGCGCCGAGCACGCCGGCCCCCATCGGCGTCCAGTTAGCGGTCACATGGATGGTCCGCGGTGAGACGACCCGAGCTTCCCAGATGTCGACGGCGACTTGGAAGGCAGCCCTGGCCTTGGCACTGAAGCCGTTGTATTCGACCTCGATGGTGGCCGACGGTGGACCACCGCGGCGCACCGACGCCCGAGGCAGGATGGGCGCCGTCTGCACCTCCCGATGGCCGGCCCTGACCTCGACCTGACTGCCTGGCAGACGGCTCATCAGCCGGGCACCGGTATGGGTCGGAGAGGCGGTCACAGCCGGTGCGACCACTACCGTCAGCGCCAGGGCCAGCAGCGCGGCCATGGTGGAGTGGCGCGTCAAGCGCGGCAAAGGTGTCGTCATCGTCGGACTGGCCCCCTCTCGGTACGGCGCGCGATGCGGGCGCCTCATCCGCCGATGCTAGGAGTCGGGCGGACCCTCGCCTACGGGAGATCCGGCCCAGTACTTATGGTCGCCGCCGGCCAGCGGCGGATGCCCATCAGTCAGCGCGGATGTCCAGGATGACCTCGATCTGATTGGCGGCACCGCCAAAGGCCCAGCCCGGCGCCGATAGACGATGACAGCCGTCACCCGCCACGCCAAGCACGACGTGCACCAAACCATCCGATCCGTTGGCCACCTGAAGCTGGCGGATGACCTGCAGATCGGGATCGGTGGCGAAGTCCTGAGCGACCACCGGACCGTCGAAGGTGATGACCAGGGCGCGATCGCCCAGGGTCGGGCCGTCGATGCCATAGCGGGCGCTGACCTGGGATGCCTCCAGGCTCTCCACGGTCGCCACCGTCGAGCGCTGTGAGCTTTGACGCCTCAGGTCCAGCACGAGCCCCAGCTGGTCGAAGGTGCCACGGGGACCGAACCGTGCGCGCGACAGCGTCCAGGCAGCCGAGCTCGCGTCGCTCACGGTCGCCGGCTCACACGTGAAGCCGGCCTGGGCGGGCGGCTCGGTCACCTCGGGCTCGTCTGAGGGGGACATGGTCGGACTGGCCGTAGGGTCAGGCGTGGGCGGCGCAGTGGGCGGTGCGCTGGCTGGCTGTGACGAAGGCTCGCCCGAGGGCCCCGGTCGGTCGACCGAAGGCGCCGGTGAACCGAGGCTGGCAGTGCGCGTCGGTCCGGGGTCCGCCAGACCGAGCAGGCTGCTCACTCGACCCAGCCCGCCGCCCAGCACCAGCCAGGCGACCAGTCCGATCACGGCGATCCCGGCGACGGCACCGGCGAGCGCGCCGAAGCTCGATCCGCTGCGAGCGTCGATGCTCCGTCGCGTGGTGACACCGAGGACCGGGTCGGTCGGTCGGCCGCGGGGAGTCCCGCACCAGCGGCAGAAGGGAGCGGCGGCACTGTTGATGGCACCACATAGCTGGCATCTGGTCTCACCACCGAGCGTCTCCGGCGCGACCCACGGAGCGGACTCGCGGCGTGACCGACCGCGGTCGTCGGCCATCAGGCGCGTGCCGCCACGAGCTCGCGGACGTCCGGGATGATCTCGCGGCCGTAGATCTCCAGGGTCTCCTCCTCGTCGCCGTTCATGAGGTAGATGTTGAACTGGCCGACGCCAGCGGCGGCCAGCTCGGTCAGCTTGGCGCGGTGTTCGTCAACGCTGCCGATGACGCAGAACCGATCGACCACCTCATCCTCCACGAAACTGGCATTGGACGAGCCGACCTCAGCGTGGTGGAGGTAGTCGTATCCGGACCGCTCGCTGACGTAGCCCGTGAGCGACTCCGGCATTCCCTCGCGCGGGTACTTGTTGACGAGGTCGACGACATGGTTGCTGACCAGGGCTGGGAACCAGCGCACACGCTCGCGGCAGGCCGCTCGATCACCCACGTGCGCCGGAGCGGCTGCCATCACGCTGATTTCCCGAGGGTCGCGGCCGGCCTGCCTGGCCCCTTCGTCCAACTGGCGGACGAAGAAGCGCACGAGGTCGGGATCGGCCAGTTGCAGGATCAGCCCGTCTCCGATGCGGCCGGTCAGCTCGAGCGCCTTGGGCCCGTAGCCGGCGATCCAGACGGGCAGTCTCGCCGCTGGCGCCCAGCTCAGCTCCAGTGACGTTTCGTCAGCGGTCGCCGGGCGGCCCTCCACCAGGTCGCGGATCAGCTGTGTCGCCTGCTCCAGGCGGGCCAGCGTGGTGGGCGGTTTACCTTCCACTCGGCGGGCCGAATCGCCGCGCCCGATACCCAGCTCCATGCGGCCACCCGAAAGGTCGTTGAGGGTGGCCAGCGCGGAAGCGGTCACGGACGGCTCGCGCGTGGCTGGGTTGGTGACACAGGTGCCCAGTCGCAGGGTGGTGGTCGCCTGGGCCATCAAGGTAAGCAGGACATAGGCCTCGCGCCACAGGACGTGGCTATCGAACAGCCAGCCGTGTGTGAAACCAGCGGCCTCGGCCTGCCGCGCAAGCGCCACCGTGCGCTCGATGGAGTGATCCGGCTTGAGTGTGAAGCCGAACTGCATCGACCTTCCCTTCCTGCCTCGATGGAAGCGGGAAGCATACGCCGCCAGCAGGTCGGCGCCGTCCTACCTTTCGAGGCTCACGACTCACGGGCGCCCGAGCGTCCAGCTTCCGACACGACGACGATGACGGGCGCCGGCTATGGAGCAGGCGCC
>JACCYW010000094.1 GCA_013696275.1 Chloroflexota bacterium
CGGCCGATGCACGGCGCGGGTGCCGTCAGTCCTGTCCCTGGTTCATGCGCAGGGATCCCGCCGGGCCGCGATAGACTGGCAGCGTGGGTGCCGCCGAGACGATGGAGACCTTCTTCGAGCGATTGAACAGCGGTGACCGGAAGGGCGCCGTGGAGCTGATGGACGAGCGCACCGAGATGCGCGTCCATGTCCTGGGCAACGTGCGCACGATGCGCGGCCAGGAAGAGGTGGGCGGCTGGTTCCTGCGGGCCGACAAGGGTCTCCGGATGATCCCCGGGGAGGTCCGCGAGACGGGCAATACGTACGAGGCGGACCTGCTCGTACTGCGGCCCGGAACTTCCTCGCAGCACCTGGATGCCACGTTCCGCGTGGAGGCCGGCCAGATCACCGCCATCAACCTGACACCGCGTTAGCCGCACCTGGCCAGCAGCCGGGTCAACCCGATGGGCTGGGCGCCCCGCTGGTGTCCGGGCACTGGAAGTCGTCGTCAGGGATGATGAGGATCTGTCCGATCGACAGGCGGTCCACGTCGACGATGCCGTTGGCACAGGCGATCTGGTCGATGGTCAGGGCGAACATCCGGGCGATGCGCTCCATCGTGTCGCCTGGCTCCACCTCGTACGTGACCGGGGTCTGCTCGGGTGTCGGCGAGGGCGATGGGCTTGGCGTGATGACCGCAACGGCCGAGGGCGAGCGTGTCGGGGCAGCGACACCGGACAGGAAGCCCGGCAGCGCGAAGAGGACGACCGCCGCCAACGCCAGACCGACCACGCCGAGCAGGATGGGCGAGAGCGATAGGCGTCGTCGCCGACCCAGCCCAGCGTACGGCTCGAAGCGACGTGGCCGCGACCACTCGGGTTCCTGGTCCTCCTCCATCGGCGCCGGATGAGCCTGACGTGGCCGCCCCGACACCGGCGGCGACGGTCTGCCGACCAGCGCTGACGGACGATCGACCGACGAGGGCGGGTGATCGCCCCCGCTGCGCGTCGCCCCAGGCATGGCCGATCCCGGCTGCGAGCTGACACCTCGCTGGGAGCCCGAACCTCGCTCATGGGCCGTGACAGCGCCGCTGGGGAGGTCATCCGAGTCGTCCGGAAAGGCGCTGAGCTGGCCGGTCCGCCAGGGTGGAGGCGTAGCCCAGGGAGGCGCCGCCTGGGAAGCCTGGTCGCGGGCTGGGTCCGTGCCCTGACCGCGGGCCGCCAGATCGACCGGGGCAGCTGCATCGACCGGATCGGAAAGCAAGAGGCGCTCCGTGCCCACGGTTTCGCGCGTCGGAACCGGGTCGGCTGCCGCTCTGGCAGCCCAGTCAAGGAAGATGGGGCAGCCCGCGAAGCCCGCTGAGAGGCAATAAGCTTCCTGATGAGCCAGCGCCCGGGGCTGCGGGGTGGGCTCGGCGTAGCAACGGTGACGACGGTCGGGCACGTCCGATCGACGGTCGCGATCGTCGTCCAGAGCCACGAACGGACAAGCGGCGGGTCGGGTGGCGAAGTCGCGGGGCTCCTCCGTCATCGGCTCCGATGATACGGCCGCGGCGACCTGGCCACTGCCGCCCGGCTAGACGCTGGCGGAAGCGCGGAGGCCCATCTCCGAGGCTATCCACTCGTAGGTGGCGCGCAGTCCGCCCTCCAGCGGATGGGTCGGCTCCCAGTCGAGGAGTCGCTTGATCATGGTGTTGTCACTGTTGCGGCCACGCACGCCTTGCGGAGCGTCCAGCCGGTAGTGCCGCTCCAGGCGCACGCCGGCGATGGCTTCCACGATGTCGACCAGCTGATCGATGGTGACCGACTCGCTGCTGCCCACGTTCAACGGCTCGGAGATGTCGCTGTCCATGAGGCGCAGCGTGCCCTCCAGGCAGTCGTCGATATAGGTGAAGCTGCGGGTCTGCTCACCATCACCCCAGATCTCGATCGCGCCGGAGCCGTCCAGCTGGGCCTGGATGACCTTGCGACAGATGGCCGCTGGGGCCTTCTCGCGGCCGCCCTCGTACGTGCCCAACGGTCCGTAGACGTTGTGGTAGCGCGCGACACGGGTGTGCAGACCGAAGTCCTCCTGGAAGTGCCGGCACATCCGTTCGCTGAACAGCTTCTCCCAGCCGTAGCCATCCTCCGGCATGGCCGGGTAGGCATCACCTTCAGTGAGCGCGGTGACGTCGGGCGAGACCTGCCGATCGGCCGCGTAGACGCACGCTGAAGAGGAAAAGAAGTAGCGCTGCACGCCTGCTTGCCGTGAGGCCATCAACAGGTGCGTGTTGATGAGCACGGACAGCATGCACAGCGCTTTGTTGGCCTCGATGAAGCCCATGCCACCCATGTCAGCCGCCAGATTGAAGACCAGGTCGATGCCCTCGACGGCCTCCTGGCATGCCTTGAGGTCGGCCAGGTCCAGTACCCGCTGCTCGGTATCGGGGACGCGCTGGTACCAGGCATCCAGGGGCTTGATGTCTACCGCGCGGACGCGTCCGACCCCTCGCTGGCGCAGCTCGCGGACGAGGCTGCCACCGATGAATCCGCCTGCTCCGGTGACCAGGACGCTGCCCGAGGGCACGATGTCGGTGTCTGTCACGACCGAGAGTCTATCCTTGCCAGCCGTGAGCACGAGCCGCCGCGACGCCGCATCGACCCCCGGTCGTTCGGATGGCCCGCTGTCACTGGCCAGGCGAGCCGCCGGGCGGGTCAAGCGACGTGTCCTGGGCGGCGCGCCGGTGATCCCGCGGCGGACCATCGGCTCCCGGGAGTACGCCGCCCTGACCGGCGCCGTTTGGCGCGAAGTCGAGCCTGCGCTGCCCATCGAGCGCCGACCGCCGGTACGTTACGGGAAGCTGCCCGGCGACTTCGACCGGCGCGTCGCTACACGGTTCCCGGAGATGGGCGTGCTGGAACTGCCTGAAGGCATGCTCGTCAGCCGTCGCGGCTGGGTGGTCACCCGCGACGGCTATCTGCTGCCAGACCATTCGCTCCTGGCGGGCTCGAAGGAACTCCCGGTCGGTGGCGCTGAGATGCGCGTCCACCGGTTGCCCGGCGTGGTGGCCTCCCTGGTCAGCGACCATGCCTGGTGGAATTACGGCCACTTCCTGTACGACGGTCTGGGCCGGTTCGAGTTGCTGCGCCGAGCTGGCTACACCATCGAGGGAATCGATCGGTTCGTGTGCGCCTACCCTGGTCGCAAGGCTCGACGGCTACTCGAGCGGCTGGGCATCCCGGACAGCAAGATCGTGGAGGTGGAGACCGGCCGGACCATCCAGTCTGATCTGCTGTTGGCGCCCACCTTCCCCGGCTCGCGACGCGACCACCCGCGCTGGTTGATCGACTTCCTGCGCCGCGAGCTGGTGCCTGTAGGCACCGCCGAAGGGCCGCTCCGCCGGCTCTACGCCCAGCGCAGCAAGACCCGCCGCGTGGCCAACGAGCAGGAGATCCTGCCCATCCTGGCGAGCTACGGGTTCGAGACGTTCGACCCCGACGAACACGACGAGCCACTGGCCGCCTTCGCGCGCGCCGAAGCGGTGGTCGGTGTGCACGGCGCGAACCTGGCCGATATCTGCTTCTGTCCCGAGGGCGCCAAGATCCTGGAGCTGACGCCGACCGATCACATCAGCTCCTACTGGTGGGCCCAAGCCGAGATGGCCGGCCTCGACCACGCCTACATCGTGTG
>JACCYW010000370.1 GCA_013696275.1 Chloroflexota bacterium
ACACGTGCGACCTCGCTTGACTCGCGGCTGGCTGTCACGCCACATCCAGGATGACCAGGGTTGGCGTAACGGTCGTCATCGGCACTCACTAAGGGAGTCGCTGACCGAACCATGGGAGGATGGTCGATGAGTGACCAACGACGAATGGCCAGCTTGCTGGCGACGAGTCTGGCGCTTGGCGCGCTGGTCCTGGCAGCCGCGCCGGCGACAGCGGGTGGCGCGGGAGCAGCAGAACGGGAAGGGAACTGCACGAGCTCGGCCGAATGGCGACTCGAGGTCGAGCGTGAGGACGGTGGCCTCCAGGTGGACCTGCGCATCCGCCAGGACGATCAGGCTGGGCGCGTGTACGACATCCGCATCCGCCAGAACGGGAGCAAGTCCTTCGACGCGAACCGGACGACCAACGCGGACGGCGAGATCCGTCTCCGTCGACAGCGCCCGAACACGGCCGGTCCGACACCTTCGCCTTCAAAGCGCTCGGGCCGGGCACCATCGTGTGCCACGGTTCGGTGACCATCTGACCGACCGCTACCCATCGTCGACGCCGGTCGTGGGACGCTCAAGGGCGTTCAGCGACCGACTGCCGCTCTCCGCGACTCCAGCTCCACGATCTTGTTCTGTGGATATTCGATGCGCCGGTGATACATGCCCAGGAGTTGGGCCACGAACGCCTCACGGATGCGGTCCAGATCGCGCAAGGTGAGATCGCAGTCGGAGAACTGCCCGTCATCCAGACGCTCGTGGATGATCCGGTCGACCATGCTGCGGATGGCCGGCCCATCCTGGCTGGTCAGGGAACGCACAGAAGCTTCCACCCCGTCGGCCAGCATCAGGATGGCCGCCTCGCGGGTCTGCGGCTTCGGCCCGGTGTGGCGGAAGCGCCCCCGGTCCACCTTCGCTTCCACCTCGCCGGCCTGGGGCGAACCGGGCACCACGCCAGCCGCCTCGACCGCCTCGCGCTTGGCCTTGGCCAGGAAGTAGCTCATGAGCGCCGTGCCGTGGTGCTGTGGGATGAACGAGATGATGGTCTTGGGCAGCCGATAGCGATAGCCCAGCTCGATCCCGTCCGGGACATGCGCGCGCACGATGGCAGCCGACCGTTCGGCGGTCAGCTCATCGTGCAGATTCTCCTGGCCGCCCTGGTTCTCGATGAACGCGGTCGGGTCGGCGAGTTTGCCGATGTCGTGGTAGTAGGCCGCGGCGCGGGTGACCAGAGGGTCGGCCCCGATGGCCTCGGCTGCCCGCTCGCCCAGGTTCCCCACCATCAACGAATGGTGGTAGGTGCCCGGCGTCTCCAGCAGGAGCCTGCGTAACAAGGGCTGGGATGGGTTGGCCAACTCCAGCAACTGGAAGGAGGTGGTGATACCGAAGAGATTGCCCAACATCGCGAACGTGCCCACCGCTGCTACCGCTGCCCCGCCGGCGGCCGCCAGTGAAGCGCCCAGCAGCTGGAGCAGACCGGTCGCGTCGCGTTCACCGATGAGCGTGAACGCACTGACGACCATGACATTGACCACCGCCATGGCCACCGCGGCCTGCACGAAGTTCGTTAGCCGCTCCCCACGGCGCACCACGATGATGCCGGCCAGCCCTCCCAGGAAGACATAGGCGGCCAGTTCGGAAGTGCCAGTGATGGCGCCGGCCACGACTCCCAACACTGCCATCGCCACCAGCGCCGTACCGCTATCGAGGAGCACGGCAAGCAGCAAGCCGACTGCGGCGACAGGCATGAAATAGGGCAGTACGGAGCGGTCCCCCGTCACCTTCAGCGCGAACGTGGCGAGCACGACCACCAGACCCAGCAGCACCAGCGAGTTGGCGCGGTGCCACAATTCCGGACGGAACCGCCACACCCAGCCCAGCAGGAGCGCGACCAGCAGCACCGACGTGAGCGCCCAGCCAGCGGTCTTGGCAAGGTCGGGCTGCGGGTCGAGCAGGCCCAGCTCGCGCAGTTGCTCGAAGAGTGCCGCATCGACGCGCTGGCCCTCGCGGACCACGATCTCACCCTTGGTGATGCTGAACCTGACCTCGGGCACGGCGGCGGCGGCGGCCTGCATGGCTGCCTCGGTGCGGGCCTGATCGTAGGTCGAGTTGGCGACCAGCAGCGGCCCCAGGATGACCTGCGCCAGATCCCGCTCGGCCGGGCTGAAGCGGACCGCCAGACGCGCCCCCAGGGCCGCCCGTGCCTCGTTCAACTGGGTATCCCGGACCTCGGCCCGTTGCGCCGTCTCCAGGACTCGCGCCATCTCCGAGCGCATCGATGTCCACTGGGCTGGCGTCAGATCCTGGAGCGTCGAGAGCGCGTCCGGCGGCAGATCAGGAAGCGCCTCGGCGAGTGCTGCGCGGCGGACCGCCTCCGTCGACATCGCGGCGAAGGCAGCATCGACCGGCTCCATCGCCGCAGCGAAAGCTGCCGACTGGCGCTCGGCAGATGAGAAGCCCGTGTCGGCGGAGTAGTCGTACTGGGGCGGGGTGCGAAGGCGCGCCTCCGCCCGGCGTGCCTCGGTCTGTTCCTCCGACAGGATGTCGATGGACCTCGGCGCGGGCACGTCACGTCCGGCGATATCGCCGACCTGGCCAGGAAAGCCCGTGGGCAGGATGTCGATGGATAGGATGACCGTCAGGCCGGCGATCATGAGCGATCCAGCCAGGGCGAGCCGCACGGCGTCGCGGCGGGTGAAGCCCGGCAGGCGGCGGCGGCGCGGCACGAACATCATGGGTGGTCGTGGCCCGCCAGATCGAGCCGGGCAAGCTCTTGTGCGACCAGCCCGCTGACCTGTTTGCCGTCCGCTCGTCCTCGCGTCTGTGGAGCTAACCGGGCCATCACCCGGCCGAGGTCGCGCGCGGAGCCGGCTCCTGTCTCCGTGATGGCCTGGCTGACCAGCCGCCGGATCTCTTCCTCGTCGAGCTGTTGGGGCAGGAACGCAGCGAGTACCGCCACCTCGCGTTCCTCCCTCTGCGCCAGTTCCTGGCGTCCTGCCGAGCGAAAGGCTTCGATCGACTCGCGACGCGTCTTCACCTCGCGCGAAAGCACGCCGATGAGCTCGTCGTCCGTAAGCGGTCGACGAGCTTCCTTCTCCACGTTGTAGGCGGCCGCGGTGGCCATCCTCAACGTGTCACGACGAAGCTCGTCGCGTTCAAGGATGGCGGACCGAAGCTCTTGTTGGAGACGCTGTGCGAGGGTCACCCGATGCTCCTCGGCCAGTCAGGGCCGAGGACTGCGATCAGTCCTGACGACTGGCCTTCTTGCGCTTGGCTTCCTTGCGCTTGCGCTTGACGCTGGGCTTCTCGTAGTGCTCACGTCTGCGAGCCTCCGCGAGGATGCCGCTCTGTTGGATCTTCTTGTTGAAGCGTCGCAGCGCACTCTCGAAGGTCTCGTTCTCACCGACACGGACCTCAGCGATCGGGGATCACCTCCTCGATGGCAGTTCCTGCCACGGGTGTTGTCGCACCTCGGTCCGACCGCCGTGGTTCGGTCCGTAGGGCGGCGGCAGTGTAGCCGAGCCTTCGGATGCGGTCAAACACGGTTTGTCTTTACCTAGCTGCGCGGTACCCCAGCGCGATCCGGGCCGGGGACGCCCAGGCGCAGACTATGTCGATCGACTCACGGGGTCACTCTGTGGGTTACTCTTGGCGGTCGGCGATGGACCGGACCTGGGCGACCAGCGCATCGAAGTCAGTCCCCTCGATCCCGTCGAAGAGGCCACTGTGGTCGCCGGAAGTATCTGGCAATCGCTCCGCGCGGCCGTCGAACTCGCGGATAACGCCCTGGAGTGGATTGATCGGCAGATACCAGTATCGGTACGGGTCGCCCGGTGTAGGCGGCAGGCCATTCCGAGCCCGATCAGCTGCCTCATTGAGGAGGAACATCAGGTGTGGCTCCTCGGGTACGTTCTCCAGCACTTGGCCGACATCCTCTCGGCTCGGGATGAACATCGTGACCTCGACCTCACCAGGCTGCCGCGTTTCTGGATCTCCCTTGATGAGGTCATCGATGGCGAATCGCGCGGTAACGAAACGCAGTGTCATCGCCGCATCTGGTTGATCCTCGTGGATGATGTTGCTGGGACCCTGTCGTACATCAGCCACTTTCGCCACCGCGATGAGATCCGAAGCGCGGACGATATCGGATAAAGAGCCGAACTGATATGCGAAGTCGCCGTCATAGGTGAGAGGATCCCAAAAGAGGTCCGAACGTTCCCGAGGATCGACTTCAGCGGTAGGCGTCGATTCTGCTGATCCACCGGGCACCAGGGACTGGACCACGGTCGAATTGCTCGTCGACGACGCTCCATCCTCGCCCGCCACGGGGCTTGGCGTAGAGGGAATCGAAGCGGCCGGCGCAGCCGCCCCGAGCGACCGACAGGAGACGAGGAGTGCTGCGCCGAGAACAGCCCCTGCAAATCGCTGGCGTCGCATCAGTACTCCACCTCCAGATGATTGACGTCATGGTTGTGGAGACTGACCGGATAGGGTGGTCGAGTCCCATCCCACATGCAGGAGGAATCCGCGTCCGGATGTTGATGATCGTCGCTGTGCCTCAAGCCCAGGGTGTGACCGATCTCGTGACATGCATAGTGCTTCTTCTCGATTGCCTCGTCATAGCTCGCCGGGTATCGTCCGTTGTTGAAATATGCGATCTGTGACCGGTACCAACGAGAGTCGCCACTGCCTCCGAATACCGCGTCCGGTGAGCAGGTCGTCCAGGCTCTGAACGGCACACCGGAATAGTCACCGTCGAACACCTTCACGTCCACACCGGCTTGTGTCGTGACCCTCATTGCGAGGATGCCACCGATGGAGTCGAAGTCTTGATCCAGTGACTCAACGATGCGGGTCTCAAGGCCGCTCTCGAAGTTCGCTTCGATCCATACAAAGTGCTGGTTGTCATCCGCTGTACATTGACTCAGGGGATCGCCTATCGCGCAGCGGTAGTCCGGGTCGAGCGCTCCCCAATTGCCCGCGGACACTGTAGGGGCGAGAAGCGATAGCAGCCCGGCCACCGCGAGTACCCCAGCGCGGCCCACTCGTTGCATCAAGTCCTCCACCCGGACTCGCCCGGCGTAACCGCCAGGCGGCGAGCCCGCATCGTGGGAGGATAGCGCCCTGGCTACTTCTTTGGCTACTCACTCACTCGCCCGCGCAACCGGAGTCAAATAGGTGTCTTGGACATCCACGGTCGACTCGGTGGAGCGGGCCGTGGGGAGGTCGGGAGTCGCCAGCACGGTGTTTTCACGATCACCGAAGCGGAAAGCCGCCAGGACCCATCAACGGCCGCCATTGAGCGTCCCGCACACGGGACGTAGCTCGGTAACCGGTGCTTATCGTGGGATCTGACCGGCCAAGTCGCAGCCAGGGCACCGCGGCTGAGGCGGTAGCCCCATCGATTCCACATCCACTTCATTCATCGTGGAATCTGCCAGCTACCCACGGTTATGAACTGCGGTGTCGAAGGGTCGACTCGATGCTCTCCGCGGTCCCCGCATCTCACCAAGGGGCTTGCCACGGGGCGACCCGAGGGTCATGATGCGCCGGACGACGACGCCGCACAACGACGCCGGACGACGACGCCGCGGCCCGCTGAGCGACGAAGGAGGCACTGTGCGAATAGTCGATACATCGACGACGCCTTCCCGCCGGTCGGGTTGTCGCTCGCGCAGCGCGCGCCTCTAGTCGCTAAGGGGCCGAACCCAGCACTCACCCAGTCGCCAAGGGCCCAGCCCAGCACTCAGCCAGAGGAGCGCGATAGGCGCTCGGCGCTTCCCGACCGTCGGACATCCCCGACGAACGCTTGGAGCGCCGACTCGTGCTCAGAACCAGTTATCACTCGCGCCCGGCTCCGGCCTGGCTCATAGAGAGCCGCTACCAGGACCGTCATCTCGGCGCCCTCAGATCGGGCAAGGAGGCGGAGGTCTTCCTGGTCGAAGGCTCCTCGGCTGGACGATCGTGCCTCCTGGCACACAAGCGCTACCGACCCCGCGTCCCGCGTCCCGGCGAGCTCCGTGAGCTTGGCTTCAGCAAGGGCACCATCTATCACAATGACCGTGTCTACCGACAGGTTGGTTCCTGGACGCTCGAGAGCGCAGGGCGGTCGAAGGTAGCAGCCGCTTCGGTCGCCGACTCGAGGCCCAGTCGTGGCCGGCCAACGAATGGACCGTCCTGGAACGTGCCTGGGCCGCCGGGGCGGCCGTCCCCTTCCCGGTCGAACGCACCGACGATGGCGTGCTGATGGAGTTCATCGGCGACCTATCCCAGGCAGCGCCGCGGCTGGTACACGCGGGCCTGGATCGCAGCGGTCTGACCAGCGCGCGCGACCAGCTAGTGGAAAGCCTCCGCGCGCTCGCTCGCGCGGGCATCGTTCATGCCGATCTTTCGGTCTACAACCTGCTCTGGGGGGAGGCCCTCCTGGTCGTCATCGACTTCCGGCAGGCGGTCGAGGTGACGACCAACCTGGAAGCGCCAGCGCTCCTGCATCGAGACCTTGTCAACGTCGCAACGTCGCTCGGGCGCCGCGGGGTTGCGCTCGACGTGGAGGCGGTCTTCGCTCAGCTGCTCACCGACGCCTTCTCCGGACCGTACACTGCGCCGCCATGACGGAACGGAGCGAGTACCTCGATTCACGCCACCTCGGATCGCTGGTCGAACTGCTGGACGAACTCGCCATCCGACACGTCG
>JACCYW010000373.1 GCA_013696275.1 Chloroflexota bacterium
AGGCTCGCGCGCTGCTGGCGCCGCTACTGGAAGGAAGTGCCGCCAAGGTGAGCGCCCGCCTTGGCACTTTGAGGGCCATCCTCGACACGCCTGCTCTCTCGGCAGCCGCCATTGGGTTGGGCATCCATCGCAACACATTGGCCTATCGGCTCAAGCGCATGGAGGCCATGACCGGCTGGGATCTGGATGACCCGACCTTTCGCTTCGCCGTGGGGATGGCATTGCGGATTGTGCGAAATGCACAAACATAGGCTCTCGACGAGTCGCTATCTACCATGCTGTGCTGTCGTGTGGCGGCTACGATCTGTTGGAGTAGTGCTTGTCGCCAGGCTTCATGGCTGACATCCCTCCAGCAGCGGAAGGAGCCAACCTTGGTCCTTGATATCACCACGAAGGACCCGCTGGCCAAGATCGAGGCGGCCAAGGAGCACAACGTCCGCTTCGTCCAGCTCCAGTTCACGGACATCATCGGTGCCGTCAAGAGCGTCACCATCCCGCTTCACACGATGGCCGATTCACTGGAGCACGGCACCTGGTTCGATGGCAGCTCCATCGAGGGCTTCACCCGCATCGCCGAAAGCGACCAGTGGCTGAAGCCGGACATGGACACCTTCGCGGAGATCCCGTGGCAGCCGGGTCACGGGACCGTGGGTTCCGGTCCGCTTGGCAGCCGCGGTACAGCGCGCGTCATCTGTGACGT
This sequence comes from Chloroflexota bacterium, assembly GCA_013696275.1. Classification (GTDB taxonomy): domain Bacteria; phylum Chloroflexota; class Limnocylindria; order Limnocylindrales; family CSP1-4; genus Palsa-1032. The sequence continues at coordinate 701 of JACCYW010000373.1, forward strand.
CTATACGCCTGGCGGCGAGCCCTTCGCGGGCGATCCCCGAGGGGTACTGCGCCGTCAGTTGGATCGAGCCACCAAACTCGGCTACGTCTGGAACACCGGCCCGGAGCTCGAGTTCTTCCTCTTCCGTCGAGATGAGAAGGGCGCCATCGCCCCGCTGCCCCATGACCAGGCTGGCTACTTCGACTTCTCGACCGACCTGGCCCAGGAGGTCCGCCAGGACATGGTCAATGCGCTGGAAGCTTTCGGCATCCGGGTAGAGGCGGCGCACCATGAAGTGGCGCCGGGTCAGCATGAGATCGACTTCCAGTACGCCGACGGACTGCGCACCGCGGACAACGCCCTGACCTTCAAGTTCACGCTCAAGGCGGTCGCCCATTTGCATGGCCTGTACGCCACCTTCATGCCCAAGCCGATATTCGGCATCAACGGTTCCGGGATGCACACCCATCAGAGCCTCTACTCCATCGAACAGAGCCGCAACGCGTTCGCCGATCCGAACAACAAGTACGGACTATCCGACCTGGCGCGCTCTTACATGGCTGGCATCCTGACCCACGCTCGAGGCATGATCGCCGTGCTGGCGCCGCTGGTGAATTCGTACAAGCGACTGGTGCCGGGCTACGAGGCGCCCACTTATCTGACCTGGGGGCGCACGAATCGCTCGGCCCTGATCCGCGTGCCCAAGGTCTCGCCGGGACGTTCCATCGAGGCGACCCGGGTGGAAGTGCGCTGCCCGGATCCGTCCTCCAATACCTACCTCGCCTTCGCGGTCATGTTGGCGGCGGGTCTGGACGGTGTCGAGAAGGGCCTGGAGCTGGCGGACCCGGTAGAGGAGAGCCTCTACGCCATGGACGCCGAGCGCATCCGTGAGAAGGGCATCCGGGAGTTGCCGGGCACCCTGGGTGAGGCGATCGACGAGCTGGAGCGCGACGAGGTCGTGTGTGCAGCGCTGGGCGATCACGTCCTCTCGCGCTTCGTCGACGCCAAGCGCGAGGAATGGGATGAGTACCGCACCCAGGTCACCGCCTGGGAGGTGGACCGCTACCTGGACGCCTTCTGATCGGCAGCCCCGGGGTCGCCACTGAGGGCCAGCGGACCCGTCAGGGTCATGCTCGAGGTGGCTGACCGAGTCGTGGCAGGCGTTCCCGCCCACGGGGTGGAGCGTGCCCGCCGCATGTTCGACCCGCGACGAGTGGAGATCGTCGAGGGGGTCCACAGCGCCTCGATACCCTTCGGATCCTCCTCGGCCAGATCGAGGCGCCCTGGCTCATCCTGCACGACGCGGTCCATCCGTTCGTGACACCCGAACTGACCCGCGCTGTCCTCGACGCCGCGCGGCAAGATGGGGCGGCCATCGCATCGGTCCCGGTGGCTCGTTTCTTCTACGACACCGAGGGACGCCTGCGCGCGGCACCGAACGAGGTCCTTCAGACGCAGAAGCCGATGGCATTCCAACGGGAGGGCCTCGCCCGTGGGTTCGAGCTGCTAGACGCGGGCCAGGCCCTGGAACCGACCCATGAGCGCGGCGCTCTCGAGCTGTTGGCGATGGCGGGTGTGCGACCACGTTTCGTCCGCGGTCAAGCGCGCAACATCAAGATCACCCCTCTCGAAGACCTTGAGCTTGCACGGGCTCTGCTGGGCAGGGATCGCCCGCCCTAGCGGATGCCCAGGAACGAGGATCGCCGCTGTTGGGAAGCGTTACCTCCAGGCGCCAGTGGTCGCCTTAGACGCCCTCGACGCGAGTGCCGATGAGCTCGCCGCCGTCGACGCCGATGGTGTTGCCGGTCATCCAATGCAGCCTTGGCGAGGCCAGCGCCACCAGCGCCTCAGCAACGTCTTCTGTGCGCGTCATCCGACCACCCGGATTGCGCTCGGTGGCCGCTGAGATGAGGTGCTCGTAGCCGGGGATGCGTCGCAATGCCGGTGTGTCCGTCACGCCCGCGCGGATGGCGTTGACGGTGATGCCGTGGGGCATGAGCTCCAGGGCGAGCTGGCGGCAGTGGGCCTCCAGTGCCGCCTTGGCGGCACTGACAGGACCATAGGTGGGGACGGCATGGACGGCACCCTCGCTGGTCATCGCGAACAAGCGGCTGCCCCGCGACAGCAGCCCGGCATGGAACAGGTCGCGCGACCAGTAGACCATCGAGTGGGCCATCACATCGGAGGTCATCTCCAACTGCTTGGGCGAGACCACCTCTCGCCCGTCGTCGCCGGCAACGTATGAAAGGGTCGTCCCGAACGCCAACGAGTGAAGGAGGACAGCCACGTATGGTTCGACCCCCGTCTCGCGCCGCTGCCGGAAGCGCTCACCGATCTCGGCGATGACCGCCCGCCGCTTCCCCTCATCGGCGGCATTGACGTTATGGAAATGGACCTCGACGCCCGTGGCGGCGATGGCATCGCGTGCCGCATGAGCGCGGTCGATGGTGCCGCGCAGGTCGAGGTGGACGCCGACGATAGGGTAGCCCTCGCGCGCCAAAGCGAGAGAGCAGGCGGCACCGAAACCGCTGCTCGCGCCGAGTACGACGGCCCACCTTTCACGATGATCGGAACGGGTGTCATCCATGGTCGCGGAGTGTAGCGGTGTGGCTTGGTAGGCTGACTCCGATGCCAGAGGTACGGCCGATGCGGACGCTATGGCTGCTGTCCATCGCGCATGCCATCAACCACGCCCAGGCGGTACTGCTCCCGTTGGTGTACTTGGCCATCATCGTCGAGTTCGGCGTGACCCTCGCCTCCATCGCGTTCCTGACCGCGTTCGCGAGCCTGCTCACCGGAAGCGTCCAACTCTCCTACAGCGCACTCACGCGGTACGTCTCGCGACGCCCCATCCTGGCGCTCGGCAACTTGATCTTCGGCGCGGGCATGGCGGCCCAGGCATGGGCGACCAGTCTGCTGCCCTTCGCGGTGGCTAACGTGGCGTCACGCATCGGGGCCTCACAGCAGCATCCCGTGGGCAACGGCCTGCTCGCCGAGCAGTTCCCGACCCACCGCCGCGGCTTCGCCATCAGCGCCCACATCGCTGGTGGGAACGTGGGCACCGTGGCCGTCCCGCTCGTGGGCGCGTGGCTCATCGCCGGCGTCGGCTGGCGCTGGTCGGTCGTGCTGTTCGGCGTGCCCGCCATCCTGATGGGGCTGGCCATGTTCCTGTTCGTCCGCGAGTCGGGCACCGATCGCCAGGCAGCCGTCGCGGCGGGAAGCCTGCGGGCTGCATTCGGCAAGGTATTGCGAGACAGGGACCTGCGCTTCGTCTTCCTCTCCTCCATGCTCGGTGGCGGCGGTCGCGGTCTGGGCGTGCTCAACCTGTTCGTGCCGGCATACCTGGCGCTGGTCATCGGACTGGATCCGGGCACCGTGGCCCTGATGTATACGGTCCTGGTGGCGGGTAGTGTGCCGGGTCCGCTCATCGCGGGGGTCCTGTCCGACCGGTTCGGTCGCAAGCCGCTCATCGTGGTGGCCTACGTGGGCGGCGCCATCTCGCTCGTTGGCTTCGTGCTGGCGGGCTCGAGCGTGCCCCTCCTCTGGCTGGGCATCATCGGCCTTTCCATCTTCAACTTCGTGGAGAGTCCGCAGCTCCAGGCACTCCTGGCCGACATCTCCAGCCCTGCCCTGCGCGACGCCTCGTTCGCGCTGTATTTCACCCTCGCCTTCGGGGTCGGCTCGCTGTGGACGGCGCTCTATGGCTCGATCGTCGAGGTGGCCGGTGATGCCCAGGGCTTGCCCATCGTCTTCGGCGCGATGGCCGCCGCGTTCGTCGTCGCGGCGCTGGCCGTGTTGCCCGTCCATGCCGACCAGCGCATCGCCGAGCAACGCCAGTCGGAGCAGCGCATCCACTCTGAGAAAGCACCTCATCCATGACCGGCGAGGCACCGCCCGGCCTGCCGGAAGCGACCGAGCCACCGGTCGCGGCCCTGGCCGACCCATTGACGCGGATCCTCTCACTGACCGATTTCGCGGGCCTTGCGGAGAGGACCATGGACCGACCGAGCTTCGACTACATCGCCGGAGGTTCGGGCGAGGAGATCACCCTCAGGGAGAACGTGGAAGCGTTACGCCGCCGCCGGCTTCGCTCGCGCATCCTGGTCGACGTGACCAGCGTCGACCCGTCCACCCACATCCTTGGGGCTCCGTTGCGGATGCCGGTGGGTATCGCGCCGATGGCCTTCGGGCACCTGGCCCACCCCTCGGCCGAACCTGCTATGGCCCGGGCGGCAGGGCAGGCCGGTGTGGCCTTCTGCCTATCCACCATGTCTTCCACGCCGCTGGAGGAGGTCGCTGGGGCGGCACCCGACGGAGCGCCGCGGTGGTTCCAGCTGTATGTCCATCGTGACCGCGCCGTTTCGCACGACCTGGTCTCACGTGCGGAGGCGGCCGGCTATTCGGCCATCGTCCTGACGGCGGACCTGCCGGTGGCCGGAGACCGCGAGCGCGACCTCCGGAATGGACTCCAGTACCCAGAGCGGTTCGGCAACTTCACCGCCGCCGAGGGCGTCGCGGGGCGGCCGCTGCTCGAGGTCATCGGCGGTTTCAACGAACGGGGCCTGACCTGGCGCGACGTGGCCTGGCTGCGCGGGCTCACTTCCTTGCCGATCGTGATCAAAGGCGTGATGAGCGGCGCGGATGCATCGCGAGCCGTGCGCGCGGGTGCGGCCGGGGTGTGGGTCTCCAACCATGGCGGTCGACAGCTCGATAGGGCACCCGCCTCGATCGACGTCCTGGATGAGGTCGTAAGGGCCGTCGGGCAGCGCACCGTGGATGGTCAGCCGGTCGAGATCTACCTGGATGGCGGAGTGCGGCGCGGGGCTGACGTCGCCACTGCCCTCGCGATGGGGGCGCAGGCCGTCTTCGTCGGCCGGCCACTCGGACTGGCGCTGGCGGTCGGCGGGGAAGCAGGGGTTCGGCGCGGGCTCGAGCTACTCCGAGGCGAGCTCTTGACGACCATGGCCTTGATGGGTGTCACGTCGGTCGATAGGTTCCGCCGATGGATGGTCGAGCCATAAGCGCTGTGGATCGAGCGGACACGCCGACCTTCTTCGCTATCGACTGGCTCCTACGGTCAGACGAACCGGCCATCCGCTGGCTGACCTCGCGCGACCTGCTGGCCGAAGAGCGCCTAGACGATCGCGCCGCCGTCCTTGTCGGGCCCCTGGTGCGCGGCTTGTTGACCGGGCAGCAGGAAGATGGTGGCTTCGGCGGACACCCATACCGGAAATGGACGGGCGCCCACTGGCGCCTCATCTCGCTGGTGGAGCTGGGCTTGCCAGCCGGCGAGGGACGGGCTCTTCGAGCGCTCGAAACGGTGCTTGGCTGGCTGACCGGACGGGGTCACCGCGGCGCGGTCAAGGTCGTCGCTGGTCGCGCACGCCGATGTGCGTCCCAGGAGGGGAACGCGTTGGCCGTCGCATCGTGCCTGGGCATG
>JACCYW010000384.1 GCA_013696275.1 Chloroflexota bacterium
TCGGTCGGCGCCAAGGTGGAGGACGTCGGGCAGGGCCGATGAGCGTGGACGACCGGCTGGCGGAGCTGGCGCAACGGCTGTCCGAGATCGAGCGGGAGTGGTCGCGGCCTGAGGTCGCGGCTGACCCCGAGGCGGGCAAGCGGCTCGGGCGCGAGCAGGCGCGGATAGCGCCCGTCGTCCAGAACTGGCGGGCATTGGTCGAGACACGCGCTCAACTCGAGGGAGCGCGTCGTGACCGCGATGCCGAATCGGAACCCGAACTGCGCGAGTTCGGGCGACAGGTAGTCGATGAGCTGGCGGCCGAGCAGGACCGGCTGGAAAGCGCCATCCGGCTGCAGCTCCTGCCGCACGATCCGGCTGACGAACGAGGCGTGATCATCGAGATCCGCGCCGGCGCTGGCGGCGAGGAGGCGGCCCTCTTTGCGGCCCAGCTCTTCCGGATGTACCTCCGCTACGCTGAGCGCCACAGGTGGAGCGCGGATGCGCTGACGACGAACGAGACCGGCATCGGGGGCGTGCGCGAGGTGATCTTCCAGATAAACGGCGAAGGCGCCTACAGCCGCCTGCGATATGAGGGCGGGGTCCACCGCGTGCAGCGCGTGCCGGAGACCGAATCGAGCGGCCGGATCCATACCTCGACAGCCACCGTGGCCGTCCTGGCCGAAGCGGACGAGGTCGAGGTCCAGATCGATGAGAAGGATCTGCGTATCGACGTCTATCGCTCGCAGGGACCGGGCGGACAGAGCGTCAACACGACCGACTCGGCCGTCCGTATCACGCATCTGCCGAGCGGCATCGTGGTCGCCATCCAGGATGAGAAGAGTCAGCACAAGAACCGGGCCAAGGCGCTCTCGGTCCTGCGCGCCCGGCTGCTGGACGCACAACGGCAGAAGGCGCACGACGAGGAAGCCGCTGTCCGCAAGGTGATGGTCGGTTCAGGTGATCGGTCGGAGAAGATCAGGACCTACAACTTCCCGCAGGATCGGCTGACCGATCACCGCATCGGACTCGACCTGCACGGCTTGTCCCAGATCCTGGATGGTGATCTGGACAAGCTCATGGATGCTCTGATCACGACCGACGAAGCTGAGCGGCTATCACGACTCGACGGCGATGTCCACAGATCCTGAGCGGGCGATAGCGACAAACACGACAACCGCGCCACCCAGCGCGCCTGGACCCGATGTCCTCCCCACCGGACGGACCATCCGGCGGGCGACCGATCTGACCGGCGTGCTCGTGCTCAAGCACGACTCGCTGTTCATGGTCACCGACCCGTTCGGTGATATCCACCCCGACAGTCGCGGGCTGGGGATGTACGCCGCTGACACGCGCATGCTGTCCCACTACGAGTTGCGCATCAATGGCGTCCGGCCCGTCGTCCTCCGGGCCGGCTCGGGTGCCAGCTTCGCCAGCAGCATCCAGCTGACCAACCCCGATGTGCTGCGCGATCCGGGCGACAAGCTCGATCCAGAGGTCGTCCTGCAGCGCCAGAGCCTGGGGGTAGTGAGGGAACGGGTCCTGTCAGGCGGCTTCGGTGAGCGCATCCGGGTCGACAACTACACCACCCATCCCGAGCGCTGCAGTCTGACCTTGCGGCTGGACGCGGACTTCGCCGACATATTCGAGATCCGCGGCGTGGTCCGCGCGCAGCGCGGCCGGCGCCAGCCCGAGATCGTGACCCCAGACAGCGTCACGTTCGACTATGTGGGCCTGGACGGGCGCCTCCGGCGGACCCACATCAGGTTCTCCGAGCCGCTCACGGCGGTCCCCGCCAGCATGGCGGTGGGGGAGGTGGACGCGACCATCCGAGCTGAGCTGCCGTGGCCCGAGCCGGTCGAACCCGGAGCACCCGGCCAGGTCCTTCTGGCCCTCGACTGGACGCTTCCGGCCGGTGGCGACAGGACGCTGGAGGTGACGGTCAGCACGGACATCGCGACCGCCGGCCTGGCCCTGCCAGCGCCCGCAGATGGGCCGCGCACGATGGTCAGTGAAGAGGCCGAGGCGGCGCATCGAGCATGGGTCAGCGGCTCGGCGAGCGTGACGACCACTCATGTCTTCACCGACCGCGCCTTCCGTCGTGCCCTGTCCGATCTGCGCCTGCTGGTCAACAGCGGCCCGGCCGAGGGTGAGCGCTACGTGGCCGCCGGTGTGCCCTGGTTCAGCACGCTGTTCGGACGCGACTCGATCATCACGGCCCTCCAGATGCT
>JACCYW010000386.1 GCA_013696275.1 Chloroflexota bacterium
CCCCGATCAGCGGGGAACGCCTCCGACATGTCGGCCAGGAGGCCCAGCGCGGCCGGCGTAGCACCGGCCAGGACGAACAGGCCGACCAGGCCGACCAATGCGAGCGGGGCACGATAGACGGCATCCACATCCCCGCTGTGGTTGAGCGCCAGGGCCGCCAGCGCCATCAACCCCCCACCAGCGATGCCGTAGGCGAAGATCGTCGTCCGACGCAGGTGAGCGAATCGCCGGCCCCAGTACGCCAGGCCGGCGAAGAAGACACAGATGCCGACGGCGAAGCCCAGGGTGACCTCCAGCGGCGAGAACCCGCCGACCATGAGCTGGTCGCTGAAGCGAGGGTCTGGGGCGCGGACGAGCTGGAATAGGGTCTGGCTGGTGTACAGGCCCAAGGCCGCGTTGATGGCCATCCAGGTCGGGGCCAGCAACCACACTCGGGAGTTGCTCAGAAGGATCCGGTAGCCGACCCGACCGACGGGGGTCGTCTCGCACGCCTGCCCAGAAGCGAGACGCGGGCGCGACACTCCGATGCGGTAGACGACCAGCGCCGCCAGGTAGAGCACGGCGTTGGCGTAGAACGCGGTCTGTCCGAGGATCGTCCAGACAACCCCTGCGGCCGCTATCCCGCCACCAAGTCCGGCCACTGTCACGGCCTCGAAAGCTGCCGAGACCCGACCACGCAGCCGTTCGTCGGTGGCCGTCGAGAGGGCCAAGTAGGCCAGGATGGAAGGGACGCTGACGGCGGCGGCGGCACCTTCCAGCAGGCGAGTGGCGCCCAGCACCGCGAGGTCGGTCGACAGGGCGGTCATGACCACGGCGACCGCGCCGAGCAACGGGCCCAGCTGCATCAGCAGGTGATGGCCGAAGCGGTCGGACAGCGCGCCGAAAAGAGGTGAGAGCGAGACCTCGGCCACGAAGAAGGCAGCCGTGAGGACGCCCACGATGAGTGGCGATACGGCCGGTCCGCCGTAGCGCGGCAGGTCCGCCAGATAGAAGACCAGCAAGGCCGCCGTTAGGCCGCTGCTGAAGCGCAACAGGAACGTGCCGCCCAGGCAGGCGCGCAGAGAGGGGTTCACCGGTTTGACAGGGTAGGCGGCTATCCTCGGTTCGTGCCATCCGCGAGGTTCGCCGTCCCTGAGCCGATCGATTCGCTGGCCCGCCGCCGCAGTCTCGCCCGCGCCGAGCGCGACTGGGCCGCTGCAGACGGTCTGCGCCGCGAGATCGAGCAGAGCGGCTGGAAGGTGGTCGATGATGGCCTCTCATACCGGCTGGAGCCAGCGCACCCGCCCGATCTGGTCGAGCCGGGCGGCGTGCGCTATGGCTCCAGCACGGCCGTCCCGTCTCGGCTTGACCAGCCGGAGCAGGGGCTGGCGACCGTGGTACTGACCGCGACCGACTGGTCGGCCGACCTGCGCCGGGCGGTCGTCGGGCTGGGCGACCATGCGCCGGCGGGTACATCGGTGGTCATCGTTGCGGACGATCCGAGCGGCGAGCAGGCGGAGGCGCTCGAAGGCACGCTGGAGGCCGGCCGAGCGGCGCTGGGAGCCCAGCAGCTGGAGGTCATCTGGACCAGCGCCCGGCTGGGAGCCGGTGCTGCCCTGGCCATCGGACTACGGAGGTCCGTCGCGCCGGTGGTCATCAGCCTGGACACGAGCATCGAACCGGACGGCGACATCGTGACCTCGCTGGTGCAGCTCCTGGCCGACCCGAGCATCGCTGTGGCAGGGCCCTACGGTGTGACCTCCGCCGATATGCGTCATTTCGAAGCTGCGTCGGCCGGCGATGTGCACGCTGTCGAGGGCTATTGCCTTGCCTTCCGGCGGGCTGATGCCGCCGCCCGCGGACCGATCGATGAGCGCTTCCGCTTCTATCGCAACCTCGACCTGTGGTGGAGCTTGGTGCTCCGCGATGACGGCGCGGGTGCGCTACCGCGACGGGCGGTGGCTATCGAGCTACCGGTCGTGCGCCATAAGCATCGCGCATGGTTCGGCACAGCCGCGCGTGAGCGAGAGAGGCTGAGCAAGCGGAACTTCTACCGGATCATCGATCGATTCGGGAAGCGGCTGGACCTGGTCGACGG
>JACCYW010000135.1 GCA_013696275.1 Chloroflexota bacterium
TGGGCGTCGCCAGGACGCCATTGGCCAGACTGATCGAGGCGGTAGAGTCGAGGGGAGGGGTGGACGGCCACAGACGGACGAGGATGTAGCCATCCTAGTCCGGGGTCGATTCGTCGAGGATGCTAGCCTCTCCCCACTGACAGTGGAGGGCACCTCGCTGTCCGAGAGCACGATCGAGAACCCTGTCATCAACTCGCCTCCTGGAGCCAGCGCGCGGCTTCGTGATTACCGGGACTGTTGTCGGTGGACGCGTTCGGCGGTCGCACTCGCCAGCAGCCCAACGTGATCGTCAACGAGATGCGCCAGGCAGTTGGCGGGTGGATCGTGGCCATGGCAATCGGCCCGGAGTTCGGCACCGTCGGGCTCGAGCACATCCGCGAGGCGGCCAAGGACGCGGTCAAGATGGCCGACCTGCTGGTCGTGTGCGGGTTCGCCTTCAACCCGCTGGCAGGGGAGGAGGCCGCCACGCTCGGCCGGCTGACGGTCCTCCCGGCGCGCATGAACCCCGCCCTCGCGATGGGCGACGAGCTGCTCAAGAAGACTGGGTCAGGCAACCTGTTCATGGTCTTCGGAGATCCCGACATCGAGGTCCGGCCGGCCGGCGACGGCCTGCTGACGGTGGAGGTCTGCGGTCTCGATGTCTACGACCCGACGACCGGCCAGCTGCGCTCGTCTAGCGTGGACGACATCGCGGCCTGGTTCCTGGACACCGACTACGACTCAGAGGCCTTCTTCGTCCGCCATGCCTACTTCACGGGCGCCGACGACCCCTACGACAAGCTCCGCCGCGCCCTCCGAGCCGATATCGGCGACGAGGCTTGGGCGACGGTGAACAGCACCGTCAGCCGTCCCTTCCGCAGCCGAAGACCGGCAAGGTCGCCATCAAGGTCATCAACCACTACGGCGACGAGGTCATGAAGGTGTTCGTCGTGTGGCGACCGTCCCAGCTCGACCGTGAGTAGGTTGACGCTAAGGCTTCTGTCGGACACAATCAGTCGATGATATGGCGATCCGCTTCGCTCGCACGGTCGTCCGACACGGCGTCAGTCAGGTCCGCGCGCGGTATGTCGTTGAGCACTGCACGTGCCCGCTCTACTCCGGGGAGCCGGGCGACGAAGACTTGGTCATCTTCCTCGGACCTGATGAGACGGGAGTCCCGCTCGAGGTCATGGCGATCGATCTTGCAGATGGCAACCTCCTCGTCATCCACGCCATGAAGATGCGACGGAAGTACGTGGATAACTACCGACGGGTGATCGAATGCCAGGGCCAGTGAGGACCAAGAGCGGTCGGACCCTTTCCGACGCGGAGCTCGACCGCTTGGCGTCCAGGGCAGAGGAGGGGCTCGACCTAGCCAAATGGAGCCCGCGGCGAGGTCGGCCGCCGCTCGATGCGACCATCCGGGAACCGTCTCCACGCATCGCGGTACGGGTTCCGTGCACCCTCCACCGGCGTGTCTCCTCACGTGCAGCACGGGAGGGTCGGACCGTCAGTGAGGTCGTCCGAGACTTGCTTTCTGACTACGCCGCCAAGGGTCGTTGAACGTGCGACGGCGCCCCGTCGAGCCAGGAGGCTGCGACGGGACCACGCGTCAAGGCGCCGCGCTGATGTCCGTGCGTGAGAAGTCGTCGCTTTGAACACGCTGGCGCCCAAGTTACATAACTAACCTTATCGGAAGCTGTACTTTCGGACGTGATCCGAGCCCGCGGTGGCCCCTACGCCACGAGCTCGACGCCGGAGCGTCGGGCGGCTTGAGCGAGTCGTGCGTCGATCGTGGCTAGTGGCAATGCCCGTTCTAGGGCGAGACCAAGGTAGGCGGCGTCATAGGCCGAGAGGTCCAGGCGCCGCGCGAGGTCCAAGGTCTCCGCGAGCGCCGCCTCGATGTTCAGGGGCATGACTCGGATGGGCAGCGCCCGTAGCAGCTCCCGGAGCCGAGGGATCTCGGCTGGGTCGAGCCGCCCTCGGCGTTCCGCGGTCCGAATGCCGTTGGCGACTTCGCACGGCCAGATAGCGGGAGTCATCGCCTCGACCGCGCCGAGGCGGTCCAATACCCTGTCAGCGAGATCGACCGCCTCGTCCTCGAAGCACCACGCCAGGGTCACGGAGGCGTCGAGGACGAGCACCTACGAGCGGCCCTCATCGATGAGCTGGCGGATGGTCGAGTCGCCCAGCCGACGCCCTTGGCGGAAGTCTCGCAGCCCGGCCACTGCTTCCTGGTGGCTCATCGTCGGCCGCGCAGGCAACGGACCCAGCGTGGCGACGGGCACGCCATGCTTGGTGATGGTGATGGTCTCGCCGTGCGCGACATCGTCAAGCAGCCGCGGCAAGTGGGTCTTCGCTTCGTAGGCGCCGACGCTTCTCATGCCAGCCAGACTAGTCTCCGACTAGTAGGATGTCAAGGCATCGCTCATGAACACGGCTCAGGCTGGCTCACTACTCCACATCGGCGAACAGATCGACGCCGTTGCCGTCAGGGTCCAGCAGCATTGCGTAGCGCATGCCCCACACGGCATCCCAAGGCGGCAGGTGGCCGCGCACCCCGGCGTCCACTAGCTCCTGGTAGGTCGTGTCGACCTCGGCCGGACTGCCGCACCGGAAGGCCAGCGCTGAACGATGACCACCGCCTCTGGGCGGCTCCCACTCCGGATCGAAGCCCCGGACGGAGGCGGCCTTATCGAGCGCCAAGCGTAACCCTCCCGACAAGGCCGCCTCGGCGTGATCCTCCGCCTCGGCGCCGGAGGGGAATGTCAGGCCGAGTCGTCGGTAGAACTCGACGGAGACCGCCATGTCATCGACGATGAGTCCGATGACCTCCAGGGTCGGGACCATGGCGCTCAGACGACCTTGTCGTCCGGCAGGTGGTCGGCGAAGCCCTTGCCCAGTCGCGCCGAGTCGTACATCTCGCCGACGAGGTGGTGGTAGGGCACGCCGCTGAAGCGATGATGGCTCTGGGTCGGGAAATCGGTGCCCTGCTCCCATTCCTTGCGCTGCAGCTCGATATAGCCCTGTTCCTGCTTCTCGGCCATGGCCTGGAGCAGTACCGACAGGCCATGGCCCATGGCGTGCTGCCCGCCGAGGGTGATGAAGATGAAGCCGAAGCCCATCTCGCCGAGCTGGGCGAAAGTGATGGGGTCGGCATCGTTGAACCACTTGAAGGATGACGACCAGTTGAAGGCGAAGCGCGCCTCAGGGAATCGCTTGCGCATCTCACCGGCCCACTCCTCGACCGGCCCGCGGTCCGACGTCGGGAACTCGCACCAGACCAGGTCCGCCACGCCCGAGTCCAGATAGCGCAGTCCGCGGTCGACCGCCAGCGCCATTCCACGCTCGGCCTGCGGGGCGTCGATGGCCGAGAGTCCGTCGGTGCGCGCGATGATCACGAAGTCGCGATTGCCCAGATCGTTCGCCACCGCCCGGGCGATGCGCAGCTTGCCCACCATCTCGTTCGCTGGCACCAGGGCCTTGCCGCCGATGTGGCCGCAGCGCTTGGGCAGCACCTGATCCTCTATGTGCGCCGCCGCGATGCCGGCATTGACGTACAACTCGGTGGTGCGCTGGACATTGAAGATGTTGCCGTACCCAGCGTCCATGTCGACGATGACGGGCGGGATCTCGAGATGCCGCGGTGCGACGCCCTTGTCGGCCTCGCCGACCGCCATCGTGAGCTGGAACTTGCGCAGCGCGCTGACGGTCCGGCGTGCACCATCGGCGATCTCCACGTTGGCGTAGAGGTCCATGTCGGTCGTGCCGAGATGTCCGATGGCGAAGGAGTAGCCGCTGAAGTAGACCGCCTTGTAGCCGTGGTACATGACGAGTTGAGCGCCCATCGGGTCATAGACACCCGGCCCGAAGAGATATGGCTCGGTCCGCAGGAGCTCACGCATGCGGGTGCTGGGATGGGTCCAGCGTGAAGCCGGGACCTGGTAGCCGTCGGGAAGCAGCGGCGTCGAACGCAGTTCCAGGGGCGATCCTGCCCCTCCCCCACCCTGGTCGCCGATGCCGTCGCCCGACTGACCGGCTCCCGGGCGATCGATGGTCGTCGTCTCGGACATGGTGCTCCCTTCCCCGATGCGCTTCTGGGCCGTGATGCTACTACGTGAATAGGCCGTCGCTCCGTTGGAGCGACGGCCCGTCGTGATCGGATGGGGATACCGTCTCAGGCGGCCGAGCTGTCCTCGAAGAGGGGCTCGTCGAGCGTGATGGTGGTCGCCTTGAGAAGTGCGATATCGATGCACGCGACGTCGCCCAGATCGGGCAGTGCGCCCTCCAGGACGGTCAGCACCAACGCGCCGTCATCGCCCTGATCGACGCGCACTTCCTTGAGGCCGTAGCAGGACTCGACGCCGCCCCACCAGTAGACGGTCACCGTCCGGCCATCGGCGGCCACGCTGATGTGGTCGATGGCATGGGGGATGGCGTCCCTGATGCCGGGCTGCGGCTCGACATGGGTGGCGCCATCGCCTGGCGGAGGGGGCTCGGCCGGGTCGGGCGGGCTGGTGACCGTGTCATCGGGATCGATCGGATCGCATGCCTCGCAGGCGACCGGCGGGACATCGTCAGGCTTCGGCTTCTCGCCATCGGTGCCCTGCCCGCCGGCGCTGCCCGGATCGGTATCGCCTGGTTCGGTATCGCCTGGCTCGGCACCAGTGCCACCGGGCAGATCGGCCGCGGCGGCCGAGTCGCTGTCCGTTCGGAACTCCCTGGCCAGTGCGCCCGCGTTGCAGGCGCTCAAGGTAAGCATGGCCAGAAGGCCAACGAGGATGAAGCTGACCCTCAGCGGTCGTGATGTGTGGTCCATCGGCTGTGTCTCCATGACGCTATACGTGGGGCGATCGGTGATCGATCGCGCTGTCCACCGGCCGGGTGTCAGGCGCTAGACGCCGGTAGGTACCGACCTGGTTCCCAATACCAGCAACCAGGCATCTCGGCGAGCCGGGATGGCCAACCTCTTGGCCCAGCTCGAACCGCTCTGCGTGACATCCTTCAAGGTCGCTGGGCGCAGCTCCAGACAGTGCAGCCCTCGCTCCGACCAACGCGCCGCGACGGTCACGGCGGCGGCATGAGTCAGCTGGCCCTCGGCCACGCTCGGCCGGTCGCGGTCGCCCAGAGAAAGCAGCAGCCTGACCGTGCCAGCGGGCCGCAGCGACTGACGGATCGGCTCGGCAAGCCCGACATCGGCCGACAGTGTCGCCCTCAGGAGAGACCCCCAAGGGAGGGAGATGCGCACCTCGTCGAACGTCCGGCCAAGGCCGTCGGGCAGGCTGCAGGCGTCCGCGGCCAGGAAGAGGGCGTTGGGCAGACCACCCTTCCGGGGCGGTCGGGCCGCCCGGCGCGATGCGAGAGCTGAACGCGACGGGTCTGCGTCCACTCCGATGGCCAGCAGATGCGCATCCGAGCGCGCCGCGCGGAGCACCGCCGCCCCGTCTCCCGTGCCCAGGTCCAACAGCGCTCGTTCGTGGCGCGTCAGTAGCTGAGCGAGTTACCCGACGTCTAGTTCGGTGAGCTGGTGACCGACGACCTTGAGCATGGCGGGCATCCTAGCACCCGTCAGTCGGTGCGTGAGGGTGCGACCGATGGGCTTCGGAGACACCTGCCCAACGCTCCGCTGCTGCTCGAAGTTCGCCCGCCAGCTCTGGCGTCAGGCGACCGCTCAACCGGACATCCTGACCGCGATAGTCGATCTCCACCGTGCCCCGCTCGCGCACCCGGGCCAGCAATCCGCCCTCCGTGTAGGGCAGCGTCACGTCGACCTCTTCCCAGTGCTCGGCCAGGGTGGTGCTGAGGCGGAGGCGTAACTCGTCCATGCCAAAGCCGGTGCGCGCCGACACCAGCACGCTGCCATCGACGATGGGCGAGGCCCCACCAGCCTCAGCTGCCGTCGGGTCGAGCAGGTCGGCCTTGTTGAAGCAGACGAGGCGCGACTTGTCACCGGCGCCCAGATCGTCCAGCACCTGCTGCACGGTCCTGCGGTGTTCGGCCACGTGGCTGTCGGAGGCATCGACCACCTCGAGCAGCACGTCGGCCCGGTTGACCTCCTCCAAGGTCGCCCGGAAGGCGTCCACCAGCTGGTGTGGCAGCTTGTGGATGAAGCCGACCGTGTCGGTGACCACAGCGCTCTGGCCGTCGCCCAGCTTGACCTGCCGGCTGGTCGGGTCGAGGGTCGCGAACAGTCGATCCTCCGCCAGCGCGGCCGAAGTGCCGCTGAGGGCGTTCAGCATGGAGCTCTTGCCGGCATTGGTGTAGCCGACGATGGCGACCGTCGGGGTCAGGCGCCGGTCGCGCGAGCGAGAGGCGGTCTCACGCTGGCGGCGGACAGCTTCCACGCGCTCCTTCAGCTTGCTGATGCGGGTCCGGATGACCCGCCGGTCGGTCTCGAGCTGGGTCTCGCCAGGGCCGCGGGTACCGATGCCACCGCCGGTCCGTGAAAGGTGCGTCCAGAGCCGCGTCAGGCGCGGCATCTGGTATTCCAGCTGAGCCAGCTCCACCTGCAGCCGACCCTCATGGGTACGGGCGTGCTGGGCGAAGATGTCCAGGATCAGGCCACTGCGGTCCAGGATCTTGACGCCCAGCAGTGACTCCAGCGACTTCTGCTGGTTGGGACTCAGCTCGTCGTCCGTGACCAGCAGATTGAAACCGGTCTCTGCTCGTGCCTGGACGAGCTCGGCTGCCTTGCCCTTGCCGACATACCAGTTGGGATCGACGTGGCGGCGCGCCTGCCACTCGGCGCCAACCACCTCCGCACCGGCCGTGTCGGCCAGGCTGGCCAGCTCGGCCAGGGAGTCCTCGGCCGGCCAGCCCGCATCCGCGCCCGTCTCGACCGCCACCAGAAAGGCGAGTTCTTTCGGTGGCGCGAGATCGATCAGTCGTGTACGGCCATCCACCACACCCTTAGCATAGGATGGCGGCATCATGACCGATGCTCGACGCGACGCCGATGCCACACCGCTCGACCCGCCCGACGTGCCGCTCGAGGAGTTCGGGCGCCAGTCGGCCGGCGAGCAGCCGGCGGGCGACCAGGAGGCCTATGTGCGCCAGGGCGAGGTCGACGATCTCGGCGCGATGACCGACACCGAGATCTACCAGGGCGAGCTGGAGGCCGGCGTAAACGACGACCTTCCGACCGGGTCGACGGCGGCGAACCTGGAGGACCTCACCTCGCTGGAACTTCGCAGCGGCGAGACCGGCGACCCGAACGTCGCGGCTGAGGAAGGTCTGTCATGGGTCCCGCCCATCGACCCGCCGGTGGTGCCCGACCCGGATGACCCGCAGGGCCTGCAGGTCGCCGCCGGCTTCGGTACGTCGGCTCTCGACGAACCCTATGACGCCGACCATCACTCCGATACGCTGGCCGACGATGACGAGATGGCGACGCGCGTTCGAGAGGCGCTGCGGGCGGACAGTGCGACCAGCCGCTACGCCGATCGTATCGCCATCGCCACGCGGGACGGCACGATCGTCCTACGCGGCATCGTGGATGACATCTCCGATACGGACGACGTGATCGAGGTCGCCGGGCGCGCCTCGGGTGTCGTCGAGGTGGTCGACGAGCTGGAGGTGGCGGGCATCTGATCAGGCGTCGGCCGTGGTCAGGAACGATCCCACCACGGAGGCGGCGGCCTCGTTGACGTCGGCGCGGCTGACGTCCAGCCAGGTGATGCCCGGTTCTGCCCGGAACCAGGTCCGCTGGCGGCGTGCGTAGGCCCACGTCCGGGCAGTGGTGGCGGCGACCGCTTGCTCGCGGGTCAGCTCCCCGCTCAGGATGCCGAAGGCCTCGCGGTACCCGAAGGCGCTGAATGCCCGCGCCTCCGCACGATAGCTCCGTAGTAGCCCGGCGGCCTCCTCGGGCAGCCCGCCGCTGAACTGTCGGGCGGCGCGGGCATCGATCCGGGTGCGATGCTCGGTCGGCTCGAGCGCCAGGCCGAGCCACGCTACCGGCGCTGGATAGCCCACCGCTGGTGGCGGGGGACTATCACCATGGATCGCCACGCGCTCCAGCGCCCGTATCACCCGCCGTGGATTGGCAAGGTCAGTGGCGGCGGCCGTCGAGGGCGCAACGTGGCGCAGCTCGGCGATGAGGCTGGCCAGCCCGCCATCCCTCAGTCGCGCCTCGAGGGAGCGACGCGCGACATCATCCCGGCCGGTCTGCGCGACCGGCAGTCCGCGGGCGACAGCGCGCAGATAGAGCCCCGTCCCCCCGACCAGGAGCGCTGTCCGACCGCGAGCCGCGATACCCGATAGAGCGTCATGGGCTGCAGCCACGAAGTCGGCCACGGTGAAGGGCTCGTCCGGCTGCACCAGGTCGAGGCAGTGATGTGGCACGCGCAGCCGCGTTCCGAGGGCCACCTTGTCCGTGCCGATATCCATGCCGCGGTAGACCTGCCGAGAATCGGCACTCACGATCTCCAGGCCGCCGATGCTC
>JACCYW010000412.1 GCA_013696275.1 Chloroflexota bacterium
CTGATCCTTGGTCCCTGCGCGGGCGGGGCGGTCTACTCGCCCGCCATCACAGACATAACAGTGATGGTCGAGGGGACCAGCTACATGTTCGTCACCGGCCCCGACGTGGTTCGGGCAGTGACGCACGAGGACGTCGATCGCGAACGGCTGGGCGGCGCCGGCATCCACACGGGCATCAGTGGCGTGGCTCATCTCGCGGCCCCCGATGAAGGGGCGGCGATGACTCTCGCGCGCCAGATACTCGGCTTCCTGCCACAGAACAATCTGGAGCAGGCGCCCCGGCGACCGACAGATGACCCGACCACGCGGGCAGACCCGGATCTGGACGGCGTCGTCCCCGAGGAACCTTCTCAGCCGTACGACATGCATGAGGTCATCGGCCGCATCGTCGACGATCGCGAGTTTCTGGAACTTCAACCCTCGTGGGCTGGCAACGTGCTGGTCGGCTTCTGCCGGTTCGACGGACGGAGCGTCGGGATCGTCGCTCAGCAACCGTCCGTCCTGGCCGGAGCGCTGGACATAGACGCGTCGGACAAAGCGGCTCGCTTCGTGCGAACGTGTGATGCCTTTAACATCCCGGTCCTGACCCTGGTCGACGTTCCTGGCTTCCTGCCTGGCGTCGCCCAGGAGCATGGCGGCATAATCCGCCACGGCGCGAAGCTACTGTACGCGTATGCCGAGGCGACCGTACCGAAGGTGACGGTCATCACGCGCAAGGCCTACGGTGGTGCATACGATGTCATGAGCAGCAAACACATCCGGGGTGATGTCAACCTCGCCTGGCCCACGGCCCAGATCGCGGTGATGGGCGTAGAGGGAGCGGTCAACATCATCTTTCGGGAGCGCATCCAGCAGGCCGGCGATGGCGATGCAGAGCGGAAGCGGTTGACCGAGGAATACGAGGAGCGCTTCGCCCATCCCTACATCGCCGCCGCACGCGGCTACATCGATGACGTGATCATGCCTTCGGAGACACGCCCGCGGGTCATCGCGGCGCTCTCCATGTTGGCCGGCAAGAGAGACCGCAACCCGCCGCGCAAACACGGCAACATCCCCCTGTGACCGGCGCCTGTCTTTGCGCAAAGACAGCCTGGGCAGCGTCATGACGGTGCCTTTTCGCCGGGTGCTTGTCGCCAATCGAGGTGAGATCGCCCTGCGCATCGTGCGCACCCTCCAGGAGGCGGGAGTCGAAGCGGTCGCCGTCTATAGCGATGCCGACTCGCGCGCCCGTCATGTCCGCGCAGCTGACCACGCGGTCCGCATCGGTCCGCCGCCTGCCTCAGAGAGTTACCTGCGCGTCGACAACATCCTGGACGCTGCCCGCGCCAGTCAGGCGGACGCGATCCATCCCGGCTACGGCTTCCTATCCGAGCAGGCCGCATTCGCCACCGCATGCGCAGACGCCGGCATGGTCTTCATCGGACCCTCGCCTGAGACCCTCGCCGGTCTCGGCGACAAGATCGCCGCGCGTCGGTCGGCGAACGAGTCGGGCGTCCCGGTCGTGCCCGGCACGTTCGAGGGGCTCGAGCTCAACGAGATGGACGATGCCAAGGGCATGGCTCCCCTCTCGACGGTCGCTGCCGGTGTAGGTTGGCCTCTCCTGGTCAAAGCGTCGGCAGGTGGCGGCGGTCGCGGGATGCGCCGGGTCGACGGTCCGAAGGACTTCCCGGCCGCTATCGCTTCGGCGGCCCGGGAAGGCAAGGCGGCATTCGGCGATGGCACCATATACTTGGAGCGCTATATCGAGCAGGCTCGCCATGTCGAAGTCCAACTCCTGGGCGATTCGGCTGGCAGCATCGTCGCCTTGGGCGAACGCGATTGCTCGGTCCAGCGGCGCCACCAGAAGCTCGTCGAGGAGGGCCCGGCGCCGGGACTGACCGAGGCTCAACGCGGCCGTCTGCATGGTCTTGCGGTGACCGTGGCGCGCAGCGTGGGCCTCCAAAACGCCGCCACTGCCGAGTTCCTGGTCGCCCCCGACGGGCAACTCTACTTTCTGGAGATCAACGCCCGCTTGCAGGTGGAACATGGCGTGACCGAACTGGTCACCGGGCTTGACCTGGTGCGGGAGCAACTCTGGCTAGCCGCTGGTCGCCCGCTCTCCAGTGCGGTCGTCAAAGCAGCCCAGAGCGCGGCCCTACCCGAACGCCATGCCCTTGAGATGCGCATCAGCGCCGAGGATCCGGCCCACGACTTCGCCCCTGCGCCCGGCAGGTTGACGGTCTGGCGAGAGCCGAGTGGGCCAGGCGTTCGTGTCGACAGCGGCGTGGAAGAAGGCGACCTGATCACCGTCGAGTACGACCCGCTCCTGGCCAA
>JACCYW010000414.1 GCA_013696275.1 Chloroflexota bacterium
ACCTGAGGGACCGCCTGCAGGCCGGTCGGCAGTGCTTCGACTTCCTGCGCGGCGACGAACCCTACAAGTACGAGTGGGGCGCGGTCGATCAGCCCATCCACCGGCTGCTCATCACCCGGACCGCGGACGCATGACCGCACCCACTCTGGCCGACCCATGTGTCGAGACGACCATCCGGCCGCCCATCCCGGTCGACTTCGGCAGCCGCATCCCGGTCGTGCAACTCCTTTCCACCGGCAGCACCGGGGGTGCCCAGGAGCATGTCTACTCGCTCGTGGCGGGCATGGACCGCAGCCGCTATGAACCATCCGTGGTGAGCTTCACGGACGGCGCCGCCGTGAAACGCATCCGGGCCATCGGCGTGCCGGTCACGGTCATCAGTGAGGCTGATGACGGGGCGGCGCTGAAGGCGCTGGTGGCGCTCCTGGCAGCCGGGCCGCCGGCCATCATCCATTGCCACATGTTCCGGGCAGAAGTGCTGGGCGCCCGGGCGGCCCTGGCGCTCGGCGAACTCGGCCATGTCCGGCCATATCTCATCGCGACCGTCCATTCCAGCCGCCTGCGCAACGGCCAGGACCGCGAGCTGCTGCGCCTCCTCACCCCCACCTTCGACCGGCTGGTCGCCGTCAGTCGGGCCATCGTCGCCAAGCTGCACGCTGAGGGCCGCGACACGACACCTATCGAGCTCGTCTACAACGGTGTCGACCTGTCGCGCTACGACCATCAGGAAGCCTGCTGCACGTTGCCCGA
This sequence comes from Chloroflexota bacterium, assembly GCA_013696275.1. GTDB lineage: Bacteria > Chloroflexota > Limnocylindria > Limnocylindrales > CSP1-4 > Palsa-1032. Next base: position 751 of record JACCYW010000414.1, read on the forward strand.
GGAGTACGGGTTGCCGGAGGGTTCGCCGCTGGTCGGCGTGGTCGCCAGGCTGGAGCCGGAGAAGGGTCACGCCACACTGCTCGAGGCATGGCCCAGGGTGCTCCAACAGGAGCCACGGGCGCGGCTGCTCATCGTGGGCGAAGGTTCCCGCCGGGAGGCGCTGGAGCATCAGGCTCGGCTGCTGGGCCTGCTTGGCGAGGACTGCAGCGGCGATCGATGCGTGGGATCTCGCGGCGCACGCCCCAACGCCAAGGTCGTCTTCACCGGCCGTCGCGACGACGTCCCGGAGGTGACGGCCGCCCTGGACGTGGCGGTGTTGCCTTCCTACCGGGAGGCACAGGGGCTGGTCATCCTGGAAGCGATGGCCCTTTCACGGCCGGTCGTGGCGACCGACGTGGGCGGGATTCCGGAGATGATCGACCATGGCCGGACGGGCCTGCTGGTACCACCGCGCGATGCGATCGCTCTGGCCGATGCCATCGCCGATCTGCTGCTCGACCACCCGCGCGCCGACATGATCGCCCGGGCCGGTCACGACATGGTCCACGACCGCTTCTGCATCGAACGGATGGTGGCCGACCTGCAGGACATCTACGACACGGGCGCCATCACCGTGGTCGAGCGCTCGCGGACCATCCGCACGGCCGCCTGAAGGCCGAAACGCGCCGCCCGTTCACCGATCATGCCGACCAGCGGCAAGACCACCAGCCAGTAGCCGTAGCTGGCCCATCGGTCCAGGAACAGCACGGCGCAGAAGATCGCCAGCCCGGCCACCACCATCACCCACCACTGCCGGACCAGCAGCGACGCCAGCGCCAGCGGCACGGCGATGATCCGCCATTGGGGCATGTTGAGCGTGTTCTCCGGGAAAGGGTGGGTCAGTGCCGCCAGCTCGATGGAGCGGATGAAGGAGGGGATACCCCAGCCAAGGAGTAACGGGCTCCAGATGATGGCGCTGCCCGCGATGAGCGCCAGGGCCACGGGGATCCCGGCGAAACCGATGGCCGCCGGGAACCAGGCGAACGCGTACGGCTTGACGCCGGCGGCCAGGACCAGCAGGAGTGCGCCGGCCATCCGATGGCGTCTCATCGTGACCAGCCCGGCCAGGATCAGAAAGGCCGGCAGGTTGTCATTGATGCCGCTCATCCCGAACTGGACGAACAGGTAGTGCGAGCCGATGGCGGCCAGCGTCAGGAAGCTGCGCATGAAGGCCAGGATGACCAGCGTGCCACCCGCCGCGAGCGCCTCCACGATGCGACCGGGCGGCGCCGCCAGGAGCTCCAGTGGCCCGTAGACGAAGGGTGACCCGTCGCGCGGCCAGGACGCGTCATAGCCCACGCCATATGGGTTGCCGCCGGAGAAGGCGAGCTGGCTGGCCGCCTGACTGACGATGAGTTGATCGCTGCCGTCGGGGACGCCCAGGTAGACCAGCCGTATCCAGGTCGCGCCGATGGCCAGCGCCACGCCCGACGCGATGGGCCAGCGGAACGCGAGCAGCAGGCCGACCGGCACCGCCAGCATCACCAGCCACGGGTCGCTCAAGCCGATGCGCTCGGCATGGATGGTGGTCGGGATGACCAGCCAGCCAAAGACGGGCACCGCCGCGACAGCAGCCCAGTCGACCCGACGACGATGGAAGTCCATGGAGGGCAAAGGTACCCGGGCTCGCTACGAGCCGCCTCCGGCCACGGCGGCGGCCGTCGAGTCGTGCCCGGCTCTGCCTCGTCGATCAAGCGGGGCCACCTCGCTCGAGTCAGCCGTCCACGGGCACCGGTCGAGAGCGAAGGGTCGACAGTCGTCCGCCGGTGGACAGCCACGACCCGGCGAGGATGAGCAGCAGTCCGATGAGGGTGCTCACCCCGATCCGCTCACCCAGCAAC
>JACCYW010000430.1 GCA_013696275.1 Chloroflexota bacterium
GCTGTCGGCCCTCCCAGGACGCGGCACAGGTGATAGCCACCCAGGGCCAGGAGGATGGCGAGCGGCAACCCGAAGGCCGCCACCGCCAGGACGGCTGGCAGCCCGGTCAATGCGGTGAGGGACCCCAGGAGAGCGGCGTAGCCAAGGAAGAGGCGAGACGGACCGTAGATGGGCGAAGGCGAGATCGCCAGTCGCTCCCATGACGCGTACGCTCCGATGTGCTCCACAGGCGCGACGTGGTTGGGCAGGACGTCCAGGAAGGGCACCACCGGCGAGGCGAGCTGGAGGGTCACCGGGATCGCCCAGATGACCACCGGCAAGGCCCAGGCGATGCCGAGCTGGGAGGCGGGAGACGTCGGATCGGCGATCCGCGGGTCGACGGCCGGATGCTGGATGAATGGTCTGAGGAACGCAGCGCTGACCAGTAGACCGACGTCCACCAGCGCGACACTCAGGCCGTTGAAGTGACCGATGGCGCCCAGGCTGAGCAGCAGCACGGTGGCCTTCGCCACGGCTCCGACAAGGCCGAAGAGTGCCGCCTCGCTGAGTGATGAGAAGGCCGACCGCCGGATGATCCTGATGAGGACCGCACCACAGATGATCTCCAGGGCCGCGGCGAGGCCGATCGACACCGCCGCTGGCACGGTCGACCCGAGCTGGGAAACGACGCCGGCGAGGCCGCCCAGGACCGTGAAGTCGAGGGCCGTCGCCTGCAGCGCGATCGTTCCCAGCATCAGCGTGATGACGCCGGCCACGGCCAGGACGCGAGCTGGAAGCCTGGCGTCGGAAAGGTCGACTCGGAACGGCCGTCGCCGACCCGGCATGGTCTGACGTCGCGAACGACGCGCCCGACCGAGCCACGTTCGGTCGGCGCGGCCGAGCCACGAACGGCCAGCCTCGACTGACGAGCGACCGCGCACGCGTAGACGGGTGAGGATGTCTTGACGCCCCGTACGACTGGGGCGCCATGCTAACAAGCGAGCTGGTGAGGTGGCGAGGGGTGATCCCCGTACCACCGCCTGCCCGTGATGATCGCAAGGCGAGATCCACAGCGTCGGCGCCCGGCGCTTGACTTGCCTCAGCGCCGATCTGCCCAGGCAGGCGGGCGATCGGCGCAGGCCTTATCCATCCGACGAGGGATCGCCCGACTTACGGGCCAGCGAGTCTCGACCTCGTTGGCTCGGGCCCTGCTCTGAGCGCGTAGATCGCTTACCAGTCGGCCGTGCCAGGCTCACCCTTGAATGGACCCTTGATGCGAGAGGTGATCCAGCCGCCGTAGAAGTGGCCTGCTTGCGGGGACGCGAGTTCGTCGCCGACCCATGCCTCGTCCACTCGACCGGCGTAGAACGCCAAGTAGCCCCGGATGGCTTCGAATCCGGCCGATGGCTCCAGGTAGGTCCAGCAGACGTTGTGGATCAGCCTGTCTCCCAGTCGCAGGCTCCGATACGTCGCATCGCCCTTCCACTCGCAGTAGGAGGTGTGATCCGTGGACTCCAGCAGGTCGATGCGCACGTCCTCAGCCGGTATGTAGTAGACCGGCGGGCCGGCCGTCTCGAGCACCCGGAGGGCCCGCCCGGTGTCGGCGATGTCGATCTCGTTGACTACCACCCGAAGTCGTTCCGGCACGGCCTCGACGCGCGGCGGCCGCGGATAGTCCCAGGCCGACTCCTGACCGGCACCAGGTTCGACGGGCGTGACTCCCGCTGGGACTTCGCTGCTGGTCGGCATGGCTGCTCCTTCGACGACAAGATGGTTGGCCCGAGACACGAGGGTATGGGCACCGCGAAACGATGATCGCCCGCGCAAACCACGATCGCCCGCGCAAAACACGATCGCCCGGAAACGTACCGTAGCGGGAGCCGGCAGCTAACGCCGCTGGCGCCACGGGAAGATCCGGGTCGCAGCCACATCGCACCACACCAGACCCGGTTCTCTCGGGGGCGCAGAACCCTCCGTCACGGCCCTCGCCCATGCCACCGATGAGGCTGGGAAGCGCGACGCGAACACGTCTGGATAGCGCGCCACGAGCGCCCGGTTCCGTTTGGTCGCCCGGACGACCCAGCACCCGGTGACCAGATGCGGGCCGGTGCCCCACAGGGCAGACGCCAGATCCTCGGCCTGCGCTACCTTCCTGGCTGATGATCGCGCGGCGGCACCGATGTCCTTGACGATGTTCACCGCCTCCAGCAGCACCAGAAAGCGCCGATGGTCGGCGCGCCAGCCGACATCCACCGAGTGCGTTGGATCCGCCGGCTTGGTCGGTAGTTCGAAGGTTCGTGCGTACCCGTGCGCTCGCCCCAGTCTCAACAGGAGATCCTGGATGACGAGGTGGCCCGCATCCACCGGCTCTTCGAGGGTGTCGCGGTCGAAGCTGAGCCTCATCCGGCGCCCGAGGGCGATAGCCACCCGTTGCCAGCTGTCCACCGATACCCCGGCGCCTCGGCCAGCTTCCATCCGGCCGACCGTGGTACGTCCCACCCCGGCAAGTTCGGCGAGTCGTCGCTGGGTGAGCTTGCGCAGCCGTCGGGAGGTCCGGACTTCCCAGCCGGCGCGGGCCATCTGCTCGGTGTTGACGCGCCGAGCCTCGGCGGTCAGTTCCGATCGCCTGGTCCTTGGCATGTCGCTCGTATGGTCCTCTTCAGCGCTTGGCGGTCGATAGGCTGACC
>JACCYW010000431.1 GCA_013696275.1 Chloroflexota bacterium
AGCGTCGTCTTGCCGGTCCCCGATAGGCCGAAGAAGATGGCCACGCCGCCATCCCGACCGATGTTGACCGAGGCATGCATGGGCAGCACGCCCTCATCGGGCAGCCGGAAGTTCATGATGCCGAACGCGCCCTTCTTCATCTCGCCGGCGTACTCGGTGCCACCGATGAGGATCTCCTGACGCGAGAGATGGACCAGGATGACCGTCGAGCTGGCGGTGCCGTCGCGCTCTGGTTCTGCCCTGAACGACGGCGCGTCGAGGATGGTGAAGTCGGGACTGAACGTCGCTCGCTCGGCAGCCTTCGGCCGGCGGAACAGGTTCTGGCAGAAGATGCTCGCCCAGGCCGTCTCCGTGAAGGCTCGCACAGACCGCCGATAGTCGAGATGCGCGCCTACGAAACAGTCCTGTACGAAGACATCGCGCTCGGCCATATGGGCCACCATGCGGGCACGCAGGCGTTCATACCGCTGCTCGCTGATCGGTCGGTTGAAGCCGCCCCACCAGACATCATCGTGACTGCCCTGTTCATCGACCAGGAACTTGTCCGAAGGTGAGCGTCCCGTGTGCTTGCCGGTACGCACGACGAGCGGCCCGTCAGCGGCGATGACAGCCTCTCCTCGGCGGATGGCTTCCTCATACAGCCGGGCGGTCGAGAGATCCTTATGGGTGGCGCCGAGGGTAGCGGCCAGGGACGGTAGGGGGGACTGGGTGGCGGGCAAGGGTCACTCCTGTGGACGCCGCGGGCTCGGGCGAGCCCTCATCGGCGTTGGTAGACCGGCCGCGCGTGCCTCGGCGTATCCACAGGCCGAGGAGTCGGCTTCCGCAGTCCATATCGGTTCGAAGCTTCCGGCAATAGTACGCTCGTAATGGCTACATGGATGGCCGAGCGACCAGCCGCCAGGAGATGCGCGGCTTCGAGACCGCGTGCACGAGCAGGGCGGCTCCGTTATCGACCAGCCAGTGGCTCCGGCGTGGTCGCACCGCACGGCCGCATGTCCGCGTAGCCGTCAGCCGCTGGGTGGGGCGCGACGCCGAGAGTTCCTAGACGCGTGGTGGCCCGGCCAGGATGCGCGCTCGGGCCGGTGCGACCTCCCAGGAGGACCAGTCGGCCTCGATCCACCACGTCGCGCCCGCATCGGCCCAGGCTCGCACGACGTCCGCCGCCGCCGCGTGGTCGCCAGGCGTCGCTCCCTCGACCACGATGTCGAAGCCAGCCAGGCTCCGCCGCACGGCGATCCAGTCGCGTATCGTAGCGACCGAAGCCGGGGTCACTTCGTCATCACTGCCGTCGGCTCGATCTGCGTTCGCGAGCACGTGCGGCATGATCCCGTCGTAGCGGAGCGTCCGGGACATCGACCTCTCGCTGGGCCAGGCACCAACCACCCAGATGGGGATCCTGGGTCGCTGCCGAGGGGTCGGGCGGAAGCGCATCGGCGGGAACCGGTAGTGACGACCCTCGAAGCCGAAAGGCTCGCCGCTCCACAGCCCCTCGAGGATGGCCAACGCCTCGTCGAGGCGCTCGGCGCGGATCCGTCGGTCGGTCGGCTCACCCACGGCGCCGAAGCCCGAATCATCGATCGCACCGAGCCCGACCGGCATGATCAGCCGCCCCTCCGAGAGTAGGTCCAGCGTCGCCGCCTCGCGGGCCACCTTCCACGGCCGGCGCCGCGAGAGCGGCGTCAGGATCGCTCCGAGCCGCACCCGCTCGGTGCGCATCGCGAAGGCAGTCATGAGCGCCCACGGGTCGTGGACCTCTACGTCGTCACCGACGTGGATCCCGTCCCAAGTGAAGACCCCATCCCAGCCGGCCTCCTCAGCCGATCGCGCAAGCTCCACCTGCTCCGCAACGGGACCGCCGGTGATGATGACTCCGTATCGCATGCCGTTGCTCATTCGCCCAGGCGCGGCCGGTGGGCGAGGTACTCCAGCAGGTCGAGTTTGGTGATGACGCCGGCCGGTCGGCCGGCTACCACGGCGACCAGCGCCGGAGCCCCCTCAGACAGCAGATCGAACGCCTCATCCAGGCTTG
>JACCYW010000441.1 GCA_013696275.1 Chloroflexota bacterium
CCGCGCCACGAAGTCCTTGACGACGCGGAAGTTGACATCCGCTTCGAGCAGCGCAAGGCGCACCTCGCGCATGGCGCTATCGACGTCAGCCTCGGTGATGGTCCCGCGGCCGGTCAGGCGGCCGAGGTTGTCGCGCAGGCGGACAGACAGGGCGTCGAACATGGGCCTAGCCAGTCTACCGCTGACCCAGCGGCTAAGCTACCGGCCGCACGCCGACGTTCCGCCGTGCGCGCGTTCCAGGTCGAGGCAAGGATGGTCATGAATCCCGCCGGCCCTACGAGTCACATCTTCATCGTCGGGCTGGCACGAAGCGGCACCCACCTCGTGAGGAGCATCCTGAATGCATCCGACGAGATCCGTGTCGGGCCTGAATCGCAGTTCCTCGGTGGCGCGTCGCGCTTGGGGCACCTGGCCCGGCCGGGCCCGCTGGCGGCCTTCCCAGACGCTGATGGACCCCTTTCGGAGGCCGAAGCCGGGAAGCTCATCGATCGACTCATGGCCGGGACCACGGGCCGCCGACAGTACTGGCGAGGCGCTGCCTCGCTCGAGGGCGCCGAGCCGTTCCGGAGACGCTTCCAAGGGTCGCCCCGGCGGGCGCGCGACCTGCTGGCGATGGCCATCGAGGTCCACGGGCGCGGCAAGGCCATCCCCGGCGACAAGACGCCATCTAACCTGTTCCATGTGCCCCAGCTCCTGGGATGGTTCCCCGACGCCAGGGTCATCCACATCCTCCGTGACCCTCGTGCTGTCTTCGCCTCAGCCATGGGCAAGGGGTTCATCGGGCCGAAGCGCCTTGGCCTGCCCGCCCTGAGACCCCTTGAGCTGGGACTGGGTTTCTGGTGGTCGATCGACCTTGCCGCACAGTGGCGACTGGCGGTCGACCTCGATAGCCGCTACCGCCAACGATTCCCCGACAACTACCTGATGTGTCGGTTCGAGGACCTGGTGGGCGACCCAGAGCCACACATCCGGCGGATGTGCGCATTCGTGGGCGTGCCTTATCGCGCTGACATGGTCGATCGCCCGGTCGTGTCATCGAGCTTCATGCCCCGTGGCACGCGCGGCATCCGCAAGGGAGCACGATCCCAGTGGCGCTCAGCCATCTCGCCGCCGCTGGCGCGCTGGATCGCCCTGCTGTGCGGCGCTCGCCTCGATGAGCAGGGTTATCCCCGGACGTGACAGGCTTCGGTCGACGGTAGCAACGTCCTGGTCGAGGGGCCTCAGGACTCGAAGAGTGCCTCCACGAACGAGTCGGGCGAGAAATCGAGCAGGTCGGGCAGGCCCTCGCCGACGCCGACGAAGAGCACCGGCACGCCCAGTGCCCGCTCGATGGCGAAGACGATGCCACCGCGCGCCGTCGAGTCGAGCTTGGTCAGCGCGATGCCGGTCAGACCGGCCGACTCATGGAAGGCGCTGGCCTGGGCAAGGCCGTTCTGACCGGTCGTAGCGTCGAGGACGAAGAGCACCTCCGGCTGCGCCTCGGGGATGCGCTTGGCGATGGTCCGGCGGATCTTCGCCAGCTCCTCCATCAGGGTGTTCCTGGTGTGCAGCCGTCCGGCCGTATCGGCGATGACGACGTCCGTGCCGCGGGCGACCGCGGCGTCCAGTGCGTCGTACAGGACGGCCGACGGATCGGCATTCGCGGCGTGGGCGATGAGCGGGACATCGACACGCCGTGCCCAGATCGCCAGCTGGTCGATGGCAGCGGCGCGGAAGGTATCGCCCGCCGCCAGCAGGACCCGCGCGCCACGGCTCTTGAAGCGATAGGCGAGCTTGGCGATGGTCGTGGTCTTGCCGCTGCCGTTGACGCCGACGACCAGCACCACCGCCGGCAGGCCCGGGCCGGGCTTGCGCGGCCAGGGCAGCGGCTCGCGCGTCGCGAAGAGACGGAGCAGTCCGTAGCGCACGGCGAGCTCGGGCGGGACGTCCCGTCGCGCGCGAGCCGCGCGCACGACGTCGGTCGCCAGCTGTGCTCCGAGGTCGGCCCCGATGAGCGTCTCCTCGACCTCCTCCCAGGCAGCGTCGTCAAGACCGCCGCCCAGCAGCCCCCTGAGGCGCGCCCCGAAGCCCGCCCGACTCCGCGCGACGCCGGCCGCCAGATCGGTCAAGCCGATGCCCCCGGCGGACCCTCCAAGCGCAGCGAGACGACCCTGCTCACCGCCTCGTCGTCGACGGTCACCCCATACAGACCATCGGCCGCCTCGATGGTGCCTCGGTTGTGGGTGATGACGATGAACTGGATGCCCTCGGCGAGACTGCGCAGCGCCTGCGAGAACCGTCCGATGTTGGCTTCATCGAGCGCCGCATCGACTTCGTCCAGGACGCAGAACGGCACGGGCCGGACCTCCAGCATGGCCATCAGCAGGGCCACCGCGGTGAGTGCCCGCTCGCCCCCCGAAAGCATCGCCAGCGGCTGGCGTTTCTTGCCCGGCGGGCGGGCTGTTATCTCGACCCCGGTGGCCGACAGGTCATCAGGGTCGGTCAGCGAGAGCTGCGCCTCGCCACCATCGAACAGTTGATGGAAGCGCCGGGCGAAGGCATCCTCAAGGGCCGCGAAGGTGGATCGAAAACGCTCAGCGATGAGACGATCGAGATCACCGATGAGTTCGCGCGTCGATCCGATGGCCGACTCCAGATCCGCCCTCTGGGCGTCCAGCGTCTCGAGGCGCTGACGGACGTCGGCGTACTCCTGCGCCGCGAAGGGATTGCTGGCGCCGAGTTCGTGATAGCGCCGCCGCAGCGCACCGAGCCTGGCCGGGTTGGGCGCAGGCAGCCGATCCTCGGGTGCCTCCTTCGTCCACACCTCGAGCGCCCCCTCAAGGGTCGACTCGAGCTCCACGGTCAGCTCGCCCGGATCGGGCGCGGCGGTCGTGGTGGGCAGTCCGGCGGCAGCCGCCAGCGCGCTCAAGCCGTCAGCTCCGATGCCCGCCAGTTCCACCAGCAACTGCTCGCGCGCGCCGTCAAGTCCGATGCGCGCCTCCATCTCGGCCACCTCCGCCGCCCGACTGCGCGATTCCGCCGATCGCAGACCCTCCCGTGTCGTGGAGGCACGACGCTCCGCCTCCGACAGGGCCGAGCGGTCGTGTCCGCTGCCCTCGAGCACAGCCTCGAGTGCCGTCGCCCGCCGCTCTTCCTCGGCGAGTGCTGCGGCCAGCTCGCCAGCAGCCCGCTCGCCGACCTGCCGGGCTTGCGCGCTGGACGCGACCAGGCGCGCCGCCTCCGCGTCCAGTCGTATCAGCCGGGCCTCGTCCATGGCCAACCCCACGTCGGCACGCCGCTGCCGCTCCCGCCATTCCTCGTGCTGCCTTTCCGCACCAAGCTGCCGTGCAGCGAGTGCCGCCGACCGCTGGCGGAGGGACTCAAGGCGTCCGGCGAGCGCGGCCGTGGCGCCATCACCTGGCGGGGTCCGACCTTCTGGCCTGGTCCGACCTTCGGCGCTGCCGGACGGTGCGCCACCCGGCCCGCCGCCGAGCGTGTCCAGGGCGGCCGTCGCATCGATGAGGTCGTCTGACCACCGTTCGCAGCGGGCGCTCTCCCATGCTGCCTCGCGCGCCGTCGCCTCAGCGATGCGGCCCGATGTGCGTTCGGCCTCGGCGGCGACAAGGCTGTCCGTGCGGCACACCTGAAGGGCCACCCGCGCCGCAGCCAGGGCGCTCTCCGCCGCGGCCACCGCGCGTTGCGCCACCTCGTGGGTCGCCGTCGCTACCCGCGCGATGGTGGTCAGCTCATGAGCTGCGGTGACCACCGAGTGACGCCGGTGCTGGAGCGTCAGAAGCGACGCTCGACCGCGCGCGGCCAGGGTCACCACCCCGTCGTCGGAGATGACGACCCCGCCGGCTGTGACGACCCGCCAGCCCGGCGGCAGTGCGTCGCGCATGGCTAAGGCGGACGGCAAGTCGGGGACCCACACGGACCGTGCCAGCAAGAGAGTGACCGCGCCGCCTGGATCGTGGCGTATGGCATCCGTGAGACGGCCTCCCCCAGAGGCCGCCGCGAGCGACGCCAGCCGAGCCTCATCGGCTGGCCGGAGGGGCTTCCTTCTCACCCGCAGTACGAGGGCGCCCGGGATATCAGGCTTGACGGCTACTGCCGTGTCTTCGTCGACCAGGAACGCGGTGATGACATCGCCCAGGGCAGCGTCGACACAGGCGCGCAGGGTCGCTTCGACCTCCAGCCCCTCACCAAGGAGCGCACCCCCGCGGGCGCGCGCGAAGCGGCTCAGTCGCGGGTCGGTCAACTCGTGGAGCTGTCCGTCCAGTGCATCGAGGGCAGCGCGCGACGCCTCCAGCCGGGCGTCGAGGTCCGCCTTGCGCGCTTTCTCGACGGCCAGCGCCGCCGCCGCTCGCTCCAGCTCGCCCCGCGTCCGTTGCTGCGCCGTCTCGGCGGCGGCCTCGAGATCTCGCGCTCGCTCAGCCTCCGAGGCGGCCGCTCGATGGAGGCCGGCGGCGGCGGCCGCCCGCGCGGTGGCATCTGCCGACCGCGCCACCTGGGCCGCCTGACGGTCCGTGGCTTCGGCGACCCGCAGCCTGGCTCTAGCG
>JACCYW010000469.1 GCA_013696275.1 Chloroflexota bacterium
CGCCTGCATCACACGCTCACCTTGGCGCACGTCGCCGCCGGTCGGACGGACATGCGCGCCGGTGGCCGCAGGTCGGTGTATCGACACTACGTCAGGACGATCAGCCACCCCCGCGGGAGCATCGGTCTCCTCCACGGGGACGACGGCATCGGCACCGGTCGGCACGATCGCGCCGGTCAGGATGCGCACGGCGGTCCCTTCAGCCACCACGGTGCTCGGGGCATGCCCGGCGGCCACTTCTCCGATCACCGGCAGGCGGACCGGATGAGAGGGGCTTGCGTCGGTCACGTCGGCGGACCTCACCGCGTAGCCGTCCATCGCGCTGTTATCCCAGGGCGGCAGCGTGACCAGGGCGTCCACTGGCGCGGCGAGGACCGCGCCGACAGCATCCAGCAAGCCGGTCCATGCCGACTCGAGAGGCGAGACGCCGGCGAGCATCATCTCGCGTGCCTCCTCCAGGCGCAACAGCGGCGCCTCGGTGTCAGTCGGCACGGAGGGCCTCTCGATGGCGCAGCACGCTCATCAACCGATCCCTCGTCACCAAGCCGACCAGGCGCCGGGGATCATCCTCGGCCACGACCACGATGGCGGGCGTGTTCGACCGCGAGAAACGGTTTATGGCGTCCAATGCCGGCTGTGGCTCCGTCAGCGTCCAAAGCGCCTCCAGGCGGCTCATGACGTCGGCGACGCGTGTCTGGGGCCAGAGCGAGCGACGTACTCGACGCACCTGACGCAGGTCGATCGAGCCGACCAGCTCGTCGTTGACCGTGACCGGGAAAAAACCGTTGCCGTCGCCCATCAGGCTCTGGTCCACGAACGTGTCGAGTGTCAAGTTCGGGTTGATGGACGCCGCTCCTGGATCCATCACGTCACGGATCGACACGCCTGAGACCATCCGCGACAACTCCGCCCGGCGGCGGCTCGCACGCGCGGCGGAGAAGAGGAAGTATCCGATGATGGCCACCCAGAGGCCGAGCAGGAGGTCGTACACCGCCGCCGTCAGGAGCCCTCCACCGACGACCATCAGTGATGCCGCCCGACCGATACCCGTAGCGACACTCGTTGCCCGGGCTGGGTCGCGCGTCACCGCCCAGATGGCGCCTCGAAGGATGCGACCGCCATCCATCGGGAAGGCCGGTACCAGGTTGACCAGCGCCAGCAGAAGGTTGACCGTGCCTAGCCCCAGGCCTAGCTCTGCCAGCACCTGCAGCGGGCCGGGGCCGAGTGACACGAAGGCTGCTCCCAGGAGCAGCAGGATGCCGCCTAGCGAGGCGCTGGCGACCGGTCCGGCGACGGCTGCCAGCGCCTCCGCCCGGGCCGACGGAGGGTCCTGTTCCAGCGCGGCTGTGCCGCCGAAGATGTGCAGTGTCACCTCGCTCACGGGTATCCCCTGCGACCGCGCCGCTACGGCGTGGGCGAGTTCATGGACGACCACGGACAGGAACAACAGCGCTGCGGCGGCCAGCGCCGCCAGCCAACGTATGGGTTCCGGAGCCCCCAACGCCAGCGGCGGACCACCTGCCGAGAGGAGCCAGATGACGATGAGGCCGAGTGCGAATAGCCAGCTCGGATGCACCTTCATGCGGAACCCGAGGAGGGTGATGGCACGCATCAGTCGGCCGCTACAGCAGATCCGAGGCGACGGCCAAGCCGGCGCGCGGTGAACCATGTCGCCAGGCCGAGGCTGGCCGCGAAGATGGCGACCAGCCCACTCACCAGCTGCCAGAACGCGAATGGATAGAGCTGCACCAGCCGCTGTGTGGCGGAGAAGGCCCAGTTCCCGCCCGGAAAGAAGATGACGTGAAAGGCTTCGAACGCGGGGCCGAACGCGATCAGCGCCACCAGTCCCAGCACCGCCACCCCCAGGACAAGGACTGCGCCGCCACGGGCCACCCGGATCAGCGCCAGTCGGGCATCGGTACGGATGGCCAGCATGATGGCGGCCAGGCCACTGAGAGCCGCGGCGGTGAGGAACATCCACAGCAGCGTCCGGGCATCGCGAAGGTGGGCGATCTCCGCCGCGTCGAACATCGGTCCTCCGCTCGGGCCGGTGAAGGCGAAGGAGCCCGGCCCGAAGACGAGCTCGGTGACGGTCAGGTCGGAAAGGCGGTGTGCCTCAGCGGTCGAGATGCCCAGCAGAAGGTGTGATCCGGCCGCGTCAAGCAACGGATGAAGGAGGATGGGCGGAAGCACCAAGGCGACGGCGATACCCAGCAGGGTCACCGCGGTAGCAAGCGGTGCGATGACACCGCTCAGACTCAGCCGCCGCGTGTGCGGGCGCGCGCCAGCGGTAGGACGAGCGGCAGGGATGGTGGCCACGTGTGGCATCGTGGCACGGACGGCGCTGGCGCGCCAGTCAGGCCCGGTCCGGGCTCATTCCTCTTCCAGGGTCCGGGCTTGCTCGTGCCAGCCATCGATGACGCGGTCAGGCGGCGGCTGGACACCCAGGTCGCGGGCGGCCCTGGCGAGTCGATCGGCCAACGAGTCGCGATCGAGCTGGATCAGATCCTCCAGACCCATGATGCGGGCCTGGGTGAAGATCTGTTGCTCGATCTCGCCGAAGCTGGCCAGGTTGAGGAGCAACGCCTCATCGCGCCACTCGTTCACGTCATTGGTAGTCGCGTCCAGCTGGTCGGCGAGATACTGCCGGCGAGTCCGCGTCTCGGAGACCTCCAAGAGGAGACCGGTCGTGAAGATGCCCTGCCGCTGGAGCCGCTCCAGGTGGATGAGCGTTACGCGCTGGAGTTGGTCGATGGGCGGCACGCACGCATGATAAGGGCCGGCCACTGGGCTGGGCTGCGCGCACCGATCAGGCTTCTGGAGCGTCGCCCCAGATGGTGTAGTGCCAGCCCTTCTCGGCGGCACCGGTGAGCTCGATCATGACGTGCTTGACCCGCGTGTACTCATCGAACGAGTACGCCGACATGTCCTTCCCGAAGCCCGACTGCTTGAAACCTCCATGCGGCATCTCGCTCGCGATGGGCAGGTGGTCGTTGATCCAGACGGCTCCGAAATCCAGGCTTCGGGCGGCGCGCATTGCCTTGAACACGTCGCGTGTCCAGACCGAGCTGGCGAGGCCATACCGGACGTCGTTGGCCTTGGCCAGGACCTCGTCCTCAGAGTCGAACGGAAGGACCGTCAGGACGGGCCCGAAGACCTCCTTCTGCACGATCTCAGAGTCCTGATCCAAGCCGTCGATGATGGTCGGCTGGAAGAAGGCGCCGGTCAGACCCGGCACATCGGCGCGCGATCCCCCGGTGACGATCCGGGCGCCGGCTTGCTGGGCGCGTTGCACGAAGCCCTCGACGCGTGACAGCTGATCCTCGCTGATGAGCGAGCCCATGTCCGTCGATGTCTGGCTCGGATCACCGACGCGGACCGTCTCGGTGTGTCGCTTGAGCAGCGCCAGGAAGTCTTCGTACACGGCTCGCTGGACGTAGATGCGCGTGGCGGCCGTGCAATCCTGGCCAGCGTTGACGAAGCCACCGCTCACCGCGCCGCGGGCGGCTGCTTCCAGATCGGCGTCCTCGAAGACGATGAAGGGAGCCTTCCCGCCAAGCTCGAGGTGGACGCGCTTGAGGTTGCCCGCGGCCAACCGTTGGATGCGCTGGCCAGTCTCCGAATCGCCGGTCAAAGAGATCATGTCGATGTCCGGATGGGCAGCCATGGCTGCGCCCACGACGTCGCCGCGGCCGGTGACGATGTTGAGGACGCCATCGGGCAGGCCAGCCTGCTGAGCCAGTTCACCCAGCTTGAGGGTCGTGAGTGGTGTCGATGTCGCTGGCTTGAGCACCACCGAGTTGCCCGCCGCGAGGGCCGGTCCGATCTTCCAGATGGCCATCATGAAGGGGTAGTTCCAAGGCGCCACCTGGCCGACCACGCCGAGCGGTTCGCGCCGGACCATGGAGGTGTGGTCGGTGCTGTACTCGCCAGCTGACTTGCCCTCCAGGTGGCGCATCGCACCTGCGAAGAAGCGCAGGTTGTCGGCCGAGAAAGGGATATCCGAGTCGCGGCGCAGCTTGACGGCTGTTCCTGTTTGGGCTGACTCCATGTCGGCCAGACCTGGTGTGTGCTGATCGATCAGGTCGGCCAGACGTTCGAGGATGGCCACCCGCTCGGGTAGCCACAGGCCGCGCCAGCGCTGGTCGTCGAAGGCTTCGCGGGCCGCTTCCACGGCACGGTCGACATCGGCCTCCGTGCCCGCCGGCACCCGTCCGATGAGGGCGCCGGTGGCAGGGTTGCGGACCTCGATCCAGTCCCGACTCGTCGACTCGACCCACTGGCCGCCGATGAGCATCTTCAGTTCGATGAGTGTCTCGATGGCCATCGCTCGTGCTCCTTCGCGTGTGGACGGCCCAGTCTACAGTGAGTCATGGCCTGCGAGATTCGCAGCGCAACGTCATCGATGATGCGAATACCGCACCATAGAGTGACTCCCCGGGTCCCGTGGTCCTCAGCCGACCAGCGTCGCGTCCAAGGCGATGTGCACACTGCCGCTGATGGCGCGCGAGATAGGGCAACCGTCGCGCGCTGCCTCGACCGCCTGGCGGAAGGTCGCCTCGTCGACACCCGGTACGCGGGCCCGAAGTGTCAGCGCGCTGGAGGTGACGGTCCAACCTGCTTCGGTCTTGTCGGCGCTGACGGCCGCCGACACCTCCATCAGCTCGGGCACGAAACCGGCCTTGCTCAACTCATTCGACGAAGCCATCGAGAAGCATGCTGCGTGTGCCGCCGCAAGCAGTTCTTCCGGACTGGTCAGGCCGTCTGACGCCTCGGTGCGCGCCTTCCAGGTGAGGGGCACATCGGCGAAGACAGCGCTGGTCTCCGCGCTCACTCGTCCCGAGCCGGACAGTAGGTCCCCTTGCCACGTGGCGGATGCATTACGGACAGCGGCCATCGGATCCTCCCTTGGTGTGTTCCTGGTTCGCGCTCGATCGTCCCATAAGTGCCCCGCCGCTGGGTCCCGCCGAGGTCAGCCCCAGCGCGCTGGCATCGCCGTGCTGAGACGACGCCCTGCCTCCGAGATGAGCATCCACGCTCGTTCCACATGGCGCTGCTCGGTCCGGATGTGGTTGACCGCCACGCGCAGCGTGAACCGACCGGCCAGCCGGGTGTGCGAGATGAATATCTCGCCGGTCTGGTTGACCGCCTCCAGCACTTGCTCGTTGAGCAGGTCCAGCCATCGAGCGATAGGCGCTTCCTCTTCTCGGCCGATCAGGTCAGCCGGTCGCCAGCGGAAGCACACGGTCGAGAACGGGACCGGCGCCAGGCGCTGCGCGTCAGGTTCGTCATCCACCCAGGCACGGAAGTCGGTCGCCATGGCGATGTTGGCGGCGATGCGCGACCGAAGTCCGGCCAGGCCGAAGGTACGGAAGAGGAACCATACCTTGAGCGCCCGGAACCGCCGGCCCAGCTGCGGTTGGTACTCACTGTAGTCACGGCCGCTGGCTCCCTCGCCGACCGTCCTCAGGTACTCCGGCACCAGGCTGAAACTCGTCCTCACGATATCCATCCGCCGGCACAGCAGGAGCGAGCAGTCGAGCGGGGTATAGAGCCACTTGTGCGGATTGATGACGATGCTGTCAGCGCGCTCCCAGCCCGCGAAGTGTGCGCGCATCTCGGGGAGGATGGCGGCTACCCCGGCGTAGGCGGCATCGACGTGCAACCACAGACCCTCGCGCTGGCAGATGTCGGCGATGACGGCGGTCGGGTCGACGGAGGTGGAGCTGGTGGTGCCGATGGTCGCGACCACGGCGCACGGTCGATCGCCGGCCGCGCGGTCCTTGGCGATGGCCGTCTCGAGAGCGGCCGGGTCCATGCGGTATCCACCATCGACCACCACGCGCCGTACGCCGGCTCGACCGATGCCGAGCGTCATGGCCGCCTTCTCGATGGAGCTGTGGGCCTCGGCTGAGGCGTAGATGCGCAACGGCGGACCGTCCGCCAACCCATCGACCGTCACGCCCGGTCGTATCCGCTCGCGCGCCGCGGCCAGCGCGATGAGGCTGCTCGTCGAAGCCGTGTCGGTCAGGAGGCCATCGAAGTCGACGGGCAGCCCTACCGCTTTCCGCAGCCAGCCGACCACGATAGCCTCGGACTCCGACGCCACCGGCGAGGTGCGCCAGAGCATGGCATTCGCCGTCACGGTCGCCATCAGCATCTCGGCCAGGATCCCCGGGCCCGAGCCGCTGCTCGCGAAATAGGCCAGGAAACCGGGATGCTGCCAGTGCGTCACGTTGGGCTCGATGAGACGGCGGTAATCATCGAGCACGATACGCAACGGAGTGGGTGCCTCGGGCACCGGGCCATCGAGGAGCGCAGTGAGCTCGCCCGGCTTGACCTGAGGCAGCACCGGGTACCGTTCCACGTCGCGCAGGTAGTCGGCCATGATCTCGACCACGGCCCGGGCGGCGGCTCGGAACGTGGCCGGATCCAGATCGCCGACGGCCGTCGTGATGCCATCGAGCAAGTCGGCCGATCCGAGCTCGTCGGCCAGCGGCGGACTCAAGGTAGCGTGGTGATGTCGATAGGCCCGCGGCGGGCGGTCAATCCAGAGGCACGCTCCGCGACCAGCTGGCCGCCTGGCCGCCGGCATCGTGGCCGCTGACCGTCAACCTCAGCGTGCCCGCCGATCCACCGGAGCGCAGCGTCAACGAGACCTCGGAGCGGCCACCCGAGAGCCTGGCCGTCGAGACCGTGTACGGGGCCAGCCCGGGTTGCTCCAGCCTGACCGTAGGTGCCGCTGCGCCCTGTGGTTCCACGGCCAGGACATGCAAGGTGATGCGCTGGCCGCGGCGCGGTGTCCGGTCACTCAACGAGATGCCATAGGCACCCACCCGGATGAGGCTCCTGGTGGTGATGGTGCCGACCGCTGTGGTGGCTGTGGCGACCGCCCAGTAGCGTCCGTCCGGGACGGCGGCGCCAGTGCCATTCCGTCCATCCCAGCTCGCCGTCACGGGTCCCTGATCGCGCGACCCGACGCCTCGGATGGTACGGACCGGCGCCCCTTCGGCGTTCTCGATGCGCAGGCCGAACGTGGCGTCGGTCGTGAGCTGGACTGTGTATCCAGCCTCGTCGGCGACACCGTCGCCGTCACGCGAATGGATCCGGGCGCGCGACCAGGCCGGCGCGCGGAGCGTGCCCAGGGCGGCGACATCCAGGCTGAGCGGTTCACTCCGATCACCGTCCTGGTCACGCGCCGTGGCGCTGATGCGATAGAGACCGTCCGGCAGGTGACGCCCAGCGTCATCCTCGCCGCCCCAGGTCGATCTGCCCTCGCCCCCGTCCGACCAGGACGTCAGGCGACGTCGTACATCACCGCCGGCATCGGTCACTCTGATGTCGATCCAGGCCGGTGTCGATACCCGGTGCCGCAGCGTCATCTCATCCGCGATGCCGTCGCCGTTGGGGCTGAAGGCCGGCGGGTCGCCGTCGGATATGGAGCCGGCATCACCGACCACCGACAGCTCGGACAACTCAGGTGCGGCGGCATCGGGTGGCGCGGACCCGCCGAACCACTCGTCGGTGGTGAGACCAAGGTCGCCCGTCACTGAGCGGCTGTAGTCCCACTCCGGATGCGGGTCGAGGTGGATGCGAGCGCCGCGGATGCGGCTCGAATCGAGATAGCTGTCATCCGAGCCAACGAAACCGCTGGCCGACCCGGGAAAGCTGCCCGGGGTCCGGAAGACCTGGTCCATCGTCTGCCCACGGCGCATGAGCTCGCGCGGCAAGCTCCATGCCTGCACCGTCCAGAAAGCGAAGACCGCCCCGGCGCCGACCCGCTCATCGAGGAATGCGGCAGCGAAATTATCTGCCCTCTGGCGGGCCACTTCGCGACTGGGTCGAGGCTGTCCCAGCTCGCCCCTGCCTGATGCGTAGCATGCGAAGTAGAGCATGACGACCGCGTTGTCGGCCAGGCGCAGCCTGTCACGGATGGGATCGCCGCCCTGGTACTCGGTCGAGAATGCGGAGTCGCCCTCGTGAGCGTTGAGACCGAAGCCGTTCTTGGTCCGCTCCTGGAACGGCGGGTAGGGGCTTGGCCAGCCATTGCCGTGGCCGAGGTAGACGAGCAGGTTGGCGCCCTCGGCGCGTTCACGAACGCGGCCCCAGGTCGCGCGCGGGTGGTAGACACGGCTGACGTCGAAACCGGCCGCCTCGGCCTGTCGCGCGACGATCTCGCCGTGCTCCATGTTCTCGGCCATCCGCTCCGCTGACGGGCCGACGACCACGACCGCCCGGGGCCGGGCCTCGCCATCGTCCCCAGCCCGCAGTGGCATCGCGCCACCGGTCACCATAAAGGCGCCGGCGAGGAGGGCCGCCAGGGTCAGCATCGTCAGCGCGGTCGTGGTGCGACCGCGCCGCGCGTCAGCCTGACGGGCGCCTCGACGCCTGGGCGATGGCTCGACCGGCGCTTGAAAAGACGCCCGCAGGGCGCCAGGATGCGTTCGACGCACTTTGTCCTCCCTCCTCCCGACGACCGCATACAGCGCGGCCCGGTCGGTGAATCACCTCGGCAGGTTCCGGGCGACGCCAAGGGCACGGCAGCGTCGCTGAGCGGCGGCGAGCGGCGACCAGACCGGAACGTACGCCGACCGGTGAGCATGCACCGGATCGATGACGTCCCAGGCGAGACGTCCGCTGGGGCGGCGGGTACGAGAAGCTTCGGTGGGCTCCTACTCTGGTGACGGTATTCGGTTATGCCTCGGCTAACGCTGGGGCGCTGCCGGGCAGTATGGTGCGCTGCGGTCGGGTATGTCCAGCCCTTCCACGGCCTGGACGTTACGGGAGGGGGTCGGCCGGCAACGCTCGTTGACCACTGAGGACGTCCTCCGGCCGGCCACCAGCGCGCAGCAGATGCGCCGCTCCCTGCCAGAGCAGCACCTCGGCCGGCGTCGGGTGGCTCAGGAAGCCAAGATTGCTGGCGCTGTAGCCATAGGCTCCGCTGTAGAACACACCCATCAGATCACCGACTCGCGGCCGCGGCAGCAGGAGATCCGTGCCGAAGGTGTCGAGCGGCGTGCAGAGCGGCCCGGTCACGGCGACGCTTCCGTCATCTTCCTCCTCCAGGCGGCTCAGGTCGAGCATCGGGAAGGACTTGCGGAATACCTGGCCCATGTTGCCGGTCGCTGTGAGGTGGTGATTCATCCCGCCGTCGGTGATGGCGAACAGTTTGCCCCGCACATCCTTCACATCGACCACCCGCGTCACATAGATGCCTGCGTCAGCCACCAGGTAGCGGCCCAGTTCGAAGGCCAGGCGAGTGTCCCGCAGACCTGGTGCCGACCGGTAGCTGAGCCTCAGGTCGCGAAATCCGCGCGCGAACCGCTGCAGGTCGAACTCGGCCAGCCGCTCGAAGTAAGGGACTCCGAAGCCGCCGCCCAGGTCGACCAACTCAAGTGGCGCGCCAGCCTCTTCGGCCGCCGCGATGGCGATGTCCAGGATGGCCCGGCAATGCTCCACGAGCGGGTCGGGGTCGAAGATCTGGGTCGCCGTGTACACGTGGATGCCGCGCAGGATCAGCTCCGGATGGGCCAGCGTTGTCTGCACCGCTCGGCCGAGGTCGGCGTGATCGATGCCGAACTGTCCGCCCGTGCCACCCATGCGCATCTGGGATCCCATCAGCTGACCGGGCGGATCGATGCGCAGCCCGACCCCGATGCGCCTGCCCATCGCGCCGGCGACCCGCGCCAGACGTTCGATCTCCGTGAGCGACTCGACGTGGTCGGCGAAGATGCCGGCCATCACGATGCGCTCGAGCTCATCGTCGGTCTTGCCAGGTCCCGCGAAGACGATGTCGGCCGGGTCGAAGCCGGCCGCCATGGCCACCGCCAGTTCGCCCGACGAGGCGACCTCTGCGCCCACTCCCGACTCCTGCCCGATGAGCTGGCACAGCGCGAGGCTCGGGTTGGCTTTGACGGAGTACAGCAGCTCGGTACCGAGGGCATCGCGGATCCGCCTTGCGCGGTCGACGATCATCTCACCGTGGTACAGATAGAACGGCGTGCCGAAGCGCTCAGCGAGCCCCGCGATGGGCATCCCGGACGGAGCGAACGGGTCGCCTCGCTGGCTGCCGAAGCGCTCGACCAAGGCAAGGGCCTTGTCGCGCTGGCTACTCAACCCTCGCCCGCGGCATAGGTTGCGCTGATCGACTTCCGGTCGATCTTGCCGGACGGGGTACGCGGCAGCTCGTCCACCACGTGGAGCCGCGCCGGCACCATGTACGGAGGTGCGTTGCGCATGGCATGGTCGCGGATGGCCTCGACCGCCGATCCGTCCGGCCCCTCCGATCCGTCCGGCCCCTCACGCAGCGTGATCACGGCGACGATGTGTTGTCCCACCTCCGCATCGGGTTCGCCGAAGGCGCACGCCTCACGGACGAGCTCCGAACCCATCAGGATCTCCTCGATCTCTTCTGGGCTCATCCGGTAGCCGCCTGACTTGATCATCGCATCGTCCCGACCGACGAAGTACAGATAGCCCTCGTCGTCGCGGCGGACGAGGTCGCCGGAATAGACGACCCGCTCCCCGTTCAGCAGCTCGGGCATGGCCAGCGGGTGGGGCCGGTATGCGCGCTGCGTCGCCTCCTCATCACCCCAGTAGCCCTGGGCGACCGTCGGGCCGCGGTGCACCAGCTCGCCCACCTCCCCTGGCCCGCATTCGCGACCGTCGCGGATGACCAGGATCTCTGTGTTGGGTATCGGTCGGCCGATGCACTCCGATCCGCGACCGATCTGCTCGGGCGGCAGGTAGGTCGATCGGAAGGCTTCGGTCAGCCCGTACATGAGGAAGATGCGGGTTGCCGGCAGCAGCCGTCGCAACTGGTCGAGGTTGGCCTGCGGGATGCGCCCGCCCGAGTTGGTCACATAGCGCAGACCCGTCAGTGGCTCGTCCGCCAGCGACCGGCTGCTGCGCAGCAGGAGTGACCACAGCGGCGGCACGCCGGCCAGGCCGGTCGCGCCGGAGTTGCGCAGACCGCGCAGCAGGTCACCCGGCAGCCGCGAGTGCTGGATGATCAGCGTCGCTCCGGCGTGGATGGCAGTGGTCAACTGATTGAGCCCGTAGTCGAAGCTGAAAGGGAGCACCGAAAGGATGCGATCGTCAGCCGTGATCTCCAGGTAGTGCCCCACGATCTGCGCGCCGACGACCAGGTTGCGCTGGCTGAACGCGACCCCTTTGGGCCGGCCGGTGGAGCCCGATGTGTACAGGATGGTCGCCAGATCGGTCTCCAGGCTGGGCCGGCCCGGATGTCCCCCCTCCCCGGTCAGTACTTCCGCGATGTCCGTCGCCCCGGCCCACGATCGTGGCGGCTGACCCTTGTAGAAGGCATGCTGGGCGATGCCGCCATCGAGCGTATCGAGCTTCGTCGAGTCGGCGATCAGGCAGCGCATGCCACTGTCGCCCGCGATGTAGCTGACCTGAGCCGGCTTCAACAGCGGATTGATGTTGACGAAGGCGGCCCCAGCTCGCGACGCAGCGAGCATGGCGACGATGCCTTCCCACGACTTCTCCATGTAGATGCCGACCCGCTCGCCTTTGCCGACCCCCAGCTCGATGAGCCGGCGGCACAGTGCCGCGCTCTGGTCAGACAGGTCTCCGTACGAGTAACGGCTCGCTCCATCGACCACTGCGACCGCCGACGGGTCACGCTCGGTCGCGTTGACCAGAAGGTCGGTGAAGGTGAACTCCGGACGTAGCCTCACGCGGTCTTACTCGCCACCAAGCTGGAGATGGCGGCGATGGACGCGAAGTTGTCTTCGTCGAATTCTTCATCTTCGATGACCAGACCGAAGCGTTCTTCCAGCATGACCACCAGGCCGACGGTCTGGAGAGAGGTGAGCAGGCCGCTTTCGATGAGGGGATGATCGTCCGCTATCTGCCGGTCGCCGGTGACGTTCTTACGCAGCCATTCGCGTATCACCTCGGCGGCCTCTGCGGTATCGACGATCACCAGCCTACCCTTTCACTTCACCCAGAAGCTCACCTCTCCGTCGCCGATGCTGTATGACCAGTGGTCGATGTCACTGGCGGTCGAGTGAGTGTCTTCATCTGCGAATCGGACCAGCAGGGTATGACGCCTGGCGGTCCGGAGACCGGGCAGAGTGTAGCGCGAGCCATCCCTGTTGAGGAATCCGAGTCGGGCGAGATCCCTTGCCGATGGTGCCGTCGGAGAAGCCACGAAGCGGTAGCGCAAGAAAGCCGCGCCAGCCTGGCGAGCCTGGTCCACCACGCCGTGCAGCAGCGCGCGCGCCACGTCAGCACGACCGGGTGACGCCGTGAGGTCCAGGAGGTACGCGTCACGATCCTTGGTCGACCGCATGATCGCGTAGCCGAGAAGAGAGCGGCCGGAAATGACCGCCAGGATGGTCGGCGAGTGTTGTGGTGAGCCCGCGCCGTATCTCCAGCTCAGGAACGAGGCGTCCTTCCGGACGGTACATCGGATACCCTCGCTGACACCTTGCAGTAACTCATCGAAGCGTTCGTCGAAGCCCGTCAGCCGGTCGACAGGTAGGCCGCGGTGCGCGCCCATCAAGACTCGATCCACCGCGCGCGTGCCGATGGAAGCGATGACAAGAGCGGTTTGAGGCACGCCGCGGGGCCGAAATGGATAGCTCGACGGATCGACCAGCTTCATCTCACTTCGAAGGTCGCCGACCTCCGTGACCCCGAAGCTCTTTTCGATCGCCATGGCCTCAGGAACGGAATCGCAGGCCACATAGTCGGTAGTGGTGCGGAAGAATCGGCGCATCAGAGCCAGGGCATGAAAACCGTATCCAGGCCAGGACATAAAGTCCGTCGGCGTGTGGGCTTCGACCGAGCGCCCATCGATCAGATACGGGATGGGCACAGCAGCGAGGTGACCGACCACCCTGTCCCCGGTGGCCGCTACCCATCGGAACATCTGGGCGGCATGCGGGGCATCGGCCAGCCAGCGATGGATGGAACGGTGCCACGCATCATCATGTGCTTCCGGCCAGGCGGGGTACGCCCGGCTGCGCAGCCGAGCCAGACCCTCGTCATCGGCTAGCTCATACGGTCGCAAGAGCACCCTGTTGACTCTATCCACGGCCATCACTCGTTATGGCCGACCCTCAGGAAGCCCCAGTGCCCCCCGAGGGCGGCCAGACGGCAGATTCTCAGGACTACCTTAGGACCTGCAGGATGTGGATGTGCCATGGAGGTGCACGGCTCACAGCATCAGGTAAGGCGGCTCACGGACGGATCGGCTGCGGTCTCCCATCACGGACGGGCTTGGTACCCCGCGGCCCTCTGGGTGGGCCGCGGGGATCAGGTGGGTGCGTCCCGACCCCGGGTCGGGGCCTAGTCCTGACGACTCCCTGAACTGTAGCATCGCGTGCCGCCGTTAAGGTTTTCAAAACCATGTAGGAATCGGGCCGACGGCCGTGATCGTCCGGCGACTCTCGGCGTCTGACCCGCCCGTGTGGCCTCGTTAGCTGACCGTGGCCGGACCTGATGACTGTCTGACGTGAACGGCGACAGCGGCGAAGTCGTCATCGAGGGTACCGGTGGCGGCCGTCTCACGGATGAGGTGTAGATCGGCGTGGGCCTGGCCCACGGGGGACCCGAGCTGTCGGCCAGTTCGGTGATCAGTCGAAGGTCCTTCTCGGCGAGGTCCAGATGGCACGCCGCAGTACCTGACGCCACGACGTCGTAGGCGAACCTCCGATCGATGCCGGCCCGCTCGGCAAGCACGAGCGCTTCGGATAGTGCACTGCTCAGGCCGAAGACGACGGCGTTGACCGCCAGCTTCATAGCGGCGCCTGCGCCCAGGGCGTCAACTCGACCACCCCGGCATCGTCAGTGACAGTCCCTTCTGGGCGGAGAAGTCGGAGGCTATCGAGAACTCCCGGACACAGACGCCCACCGGCCGGCTGGCGATAGGCCCCCGGCGAGCTGTGGCCGAACGTGCGGAACCGCATCGCGAGGCCGCGGATGGCATCTCTGGGGTCCTCCGATCGAAGCGCAGGGACTGATGGCCGTCCCCAGTGCTGCGGCCACGTCATCGGCGATCGCAGTGAGGAGGGCCGGTCGGCTTGCGAAGCGCTTGTACAGCGATGGTGCGCGCACCCCGACCCGGTCCGCCACCGCCTTCTGCAGCTGTTGCTCGGCGGACCGACGTACCGGCCGGCGGACGTGGGCTCGTGGGAGCGATCCTCGCTCTCACGCCGCCGCGTGGAAGATCGCGCGGCGCCCGAGTGCGCGAGCTTCAGCCCAGGAGCGGGATGGCGATGTCCTGACAGAAGTCAGCGTAGAACGCAGGATGCCGGCCATTGTCGGCGAGCACCGAAAAGCTGCCGTCGATGAAGACGTCGTTATCGAGGTCCGTATCGCCCTGCGTATCCACCTGGAAGGTGTAGACCAGCCGGCGCCTCGGTCGAAGAGGACTTGTGGCCGGCGGCATGGAGCTGTCAAGCCGCCACCAACCTTTCGTCAGCCGCGCCGACCCTTGGGAGGCTGACTCGGGTCGAATACGCACTCGATCCATTGGCGGCGCTCGTCGTTATGGCTCGGGTGGCCGACGTGCCAGGTCGTGCGCCGGACAGGCTCGGCTCATTCAGCCCGACTCCAGGTCGGTGACCGTCGCGTCGCCGAGCGACTCGAGCAGCACGTGGCTCCACGGTGCGGCGAGGCTCCAGTCGCGTAACGGAGGCGACGGTAAGTGGACCGTCAGGATAGAGAGGACCCCGCGCTTGGCTTCCTCCACCACGAAGTCTGGCGGC
Organism: Chloroflexota bacterium; assembly: GCA_013696275.1. Lineage (GTDB taxonomy): Bacteria > Chloroflexota > Limnocylindria > Limnocylindrales > CSP1-4 > Palsa-1032. Next base: position 14,739 of record JACCYW010000469.1, read on the forward strand.
CGAGCCAAGCGGGAAGGACGGTTACGGCGCGGCGCCGAAGATGTCGTAGTCGAGCCCGCCCATTGAGAGGCAAGGGTCGCTGATCAAAGGCGAGGCGTAAGTCGCTGCATCGATATCGTTGGGATCGTAGACACAAGGCTGATAGACATCGAAGCCATCCTCGTCACTGTCATCCCCGGTCTCTCGGGGATCGGACCCGGGCACGAGGTTCCGGCTGTCAGTCCAAGCCGCGAACGTGGCTCCGGTGACCGAGGAGATGTAGTTGTAGTCGCCCGCAAAACCAAGCCGACGGGCATTACCTGTTTCCCATCCGAAGTTGCTCCGCTCGGCGCTCAGCACGATCTCGGCCCAGGTCGCGCCGCCATCGCTCGATCGAGCGAGCCGCGTCTCGACGACATCGCCGGAGTTGACGCCGATCGAGGTGTTCCCCGGCGGGCGGTCGGCAGAGTAGGCCGGGTCGTTCCGCGAGTCATAGAAGACGACCGCGATCACGCCGTCCGCCGACGCGACATCGGGGAACCATTGGTGACCGACCGCCACACTGTCCAGTGTCGCCGGTGCCGTGCCGGCACGCAGATCGCCCGAAAGGTTCTGCGCGTAGATGCGAGCCTGGCCGTCTCCGTCGCGTGCGTTCCACACGACGTGGACCCCGCTCTCATCGGCAGCCACGGCGGACAAGCTCGCGAAGCGTGAGAACGTCAGTCCGGTGGGACAGGCGAACGGCCCATCACCGCAGGCTCGTCCTCCATAGATGTCGGAGTCGAAGGCATCGATGGCGGCGACGCGGCGGGGTCGCTCGAACGACTGGCCCCCGTTGGTCGAGCGGGTCACCCAGATGGCGTCGCTAGTCGGGCCCTGCACGTCGAACGTTCGATAGGTCAGATACACCGAGCCGTCCGGCCCGACGGCGAGGTCGGCGAACTGCTCCTCGCCGAGACCCTGACTCACGCTGATGGGCCGCGAGAACGTCTGGCCGTGGTCCGTGGAACGGGACACGAGGACGACGTTATTCGCGGAGAAGCCGCGATATAGGACCCAGGCGACATACAGATTGCCCGAATACGGGCCGTCCGTCTGGTCGGCCACGACGTTGATCTTGTCGTGGAAGAGCCCGGCGACCGACGGCGTGCCACGAGCGACGCGCACGGTACGCAGATACGACCCGCCATGGTCACCGTACGTTGCGACGTAGATCGACCCGTTGCTCGGCTTTGCGCGGTTGAAGCAGATGAAGCCGTAGAACAGGCGGCCGGCCGCGTCGAAGGACTGCGTCGGGTCGCCGGCCGCCGAACACGCACCGCGGGTGGGCGACGCTGAACCGGCCGGTGAGTCATCGCCCGGATAGCCCGGCACCAGGCTGTTCCGCCAGCTTGATGCCCCGTCAGTCGAGCGATAGTAGCCCGCCCACACATCGCCATCGACCGTCTGGGCGCAATAATCGTTGGCGCCCGCGACGATCACATCGGTGTCCGATGGATCGATGGCCACGCTTGGCTCGTTCTGCACGCGCCGACCGGTGCTGCAGCCTTGGAGCGTCGCATCGGTGCCGCCGTCGTAACGGAGGTACGTCCCGGCGTCGTCGCGAGTGATGATCCCGTCTCCCGCCGCCGACACAGGCACGACGGTGGCCAGAAGGAGGCCCAACGCCACTGCGATGGACCAGATCCGGTGCTTCATGTCCTTCGTCCCCTTTCCATCCGCCACAGAGCGGGGTTCGCCAGCGACTCCCTGCGACCACAGCGCGCAAGTCCCCAGCGTGCAAGATCACACTGGTGATGCGCGCATTCTAAGCTCGACACAGATTACCGCTCCAGGGCGAGCGGCAGCCGGCGTGCGCCAGGCGTCGGAGGACCGGAGTCATCGAGCGTGACTGCGATGTGGCCTATCGCCTGGCCATGCTCGACGACTATGTGAGCGGATATTCCTGCTCATGGTCGCGAACGCTGCGGGAACCAGTCTGACGTCGGCTTCACGGTCCATGACGACCATCGAGACCCGGACATCGAGGTGTTCGCGGCTGCTGGGTCACGCCAACCTATCCACCAGGGCCGAGGTGTACGCGCACCTCGAACGGGGCATGAAGCAGCGTGCAGCCGATCGGATGGACGCCATCCTCCGGCGGCCGGCTTCGGAGGCATACGGTGGTACGGGGTGGTACGGCGGGAGATCAGTCAGCCTCGGCGTGAATACCCGGGGCCAAGTTCGTGCTCAGGACTTTGGTCGGGGCGCCGCGATTCGAACGCGGGACCTCTTGAACCCCATTCAAGTGCGCTACCAGGCTGCGCCACGCCCCGACCGAGCCGCCAGTCTAACAAAGGTGTCTCACGCCCCGATCTGGGTGTCTCTGCTTCGGGCGAGAGACGGGCATCTTGTGCCAATGGGGCACGAGGGAGCCATGATCCCGGGCTGGGAGGCCTATCTCGTGTCAGCGGTGCACCGGAGCTGCCACCTGGCGAAAGATGGCGAGACAGTGGCGCTCGGGTGCCCATCTGGCACATAGTGCCCACCACGCCAGGGCGATCCCGCCTAGCCGCGCGTTGCCCCGCTGAACCAGCTCTCGAGGCCGGCCAGCTCGTCCTTGGACTCGCGCGACAGGAGATCGATGAGGCAGCGTTGCACGCTCTTGCCCTCGAAGAGGGCGTTGTGCACCTCTTGGGCGATGGGCATCTCCACGCCCAGCCGGGCAGCCAGGGCAAGTGCCGCATCGACCGTGTAGGCACCTTCTGCGACGCCCGGCAGGGTGCGTTCGATGTCACTCCACACCCGACCCTCGGCCAGCTCCTCACCGAGTCGGTGATTGCG
>JACCYW010000476.1 GCA_013696275.1 Chloroflexota bacterium
CTTTCATCAGCGCCGGGCGGCGGTCGGGGAGGGCCGTGATGGCGACCACGTCCACGCCCATCGCCGAGAGCTCCTCCGCCAGGTCGCCCGAGTTGGTGTCGCGCGTCGAGCCGGTGGTGATCTCCGATCCGACGGCCAGCACCGCCGCCGTCAGTATCGGTCGCGCATGGCTCGCCATATGCGCCGAGTCTAGGATGACCGCCGTACGATGGGCGGTGCATCATCCGAGGTTCGTCCAGCAGCTGGGAAAGGGAGCGAGATGGCCAAGCAGATCGCATATGACGAAGAAGCCCGCGGGGCGTTGAAGCGCGGCATCGACGCATTGGCCAATGCCGTTGGCGGGACGCTTGGGCCGAAGGGTCGCAACGTCGGTCTCGACAAGAAGTACGGTGCGCCGACCGTCACCCACGATGGCGTCACGGTGGCCCGCGACATCGTGCTCGATGACCCGTTCGAGAACATGGGCGCGCAGCTGCTCAAGGAAGCTGCCACCAAGACAGAGGACGTGGCCGGCGACGGGACCACGACAGCGACCGTGCTCGCCCAGGCGATCGTCGCCGAGGGCCTCCGCAACATCGCCTCCGGTGCCGACCCGATGCAGATGAAGGCAGGCATCGACCGGGCCGCGGAGGCGGTGGTCGAGGCGCTCAAGAAGGGCGCCGTGGCCGTCAAGGGTCACGCCGAGATCGCCCAGGTCGCCACGGTCAGCGCGGCCGACCCATACATCGGCGGTCTGATCGCCGATGTCTTCGACAAGACCGGCAAGGACGGAGTCATCACGGTCGAGGAGTCGAAGACGATGGCCTTCGAGACGGAGTACGTGGAGGGCATGCAGTTCGACCGCGGCTACGCAAGCCCCTACTTCGTGACCGACACGCAGCGCATGGAAGCGATCCTGGACGAGCCCTACCTGCTCATCACGGATCGCAAGATCTCAGCCGTGGCGGACATGCTGCCGACACTCGAGCAGGTCCTGCAGTCGGGCCGCAAGGACGTCCTCATCGTGGCCGAGGACGTCGACGGGGAGGCGCTGGCCACGCTGGTCGTCAACAAGCTGCGTGGCATCGTCAACGTACTGGCCGTCAAGGCACCGGGCTTCGGTGATCGGCGCAAGGAGATGCTGCGTGATCTGGCCGTGCTCTCGGGGGGCACCCTGATCAGCGAGGAACTGGGTCGCAAGCTGGATTCGGTCGTCCTGGCCGACCTTGGTCAGGCTCGTCGGATCGTCAGCGACAAGGACTCCACGACGGTCATCGAAGGCAAGGGCGATCGGGCGCAGATCGATGCCCGCATCAAGCAGATCAAGGCCCAGGTCGAGGACTCCACGTCCGACTACGACAAGGAGAAGCTCCAGGAGCGCCTGGCCAAGCTCGCCGGCGGCGTGGCCATCATCAAGGTCGGGGCGGGCACCGAGGTAGAGCTGAAAGAGAAGAAGAGCCGCGTCGATGACGCACTCTCGGCGACCCGCTCGGCGCTCGAGGAGGGGCTGGTAGCCGGCGGTGGCGTGGCGCTCCTGAACGCAGGGGCGGTCATCGACGGCCTGGACCTGGTGGGCGACGCTCGGACCGGCGCGCGCATCGTCCTGCGTGCCCTGGAGCAACCCTTGCGCCGTCTCGCCGAGAACGCGGGCCTGGACGCCTCGGTCGTGCTCGACGAGGTGAAGCGACGGCAGGCGGCTGGCAAGAACGCCGGTCTCGGTTACGACGTGGTGGGCGGCGACTATACCGACATGATGGCGCGCGGCATCGTCGATCCGGTCAAGGTGACCAGGTCGGCCCTGGAGAACGCAGCGTCGATCGCGGGCATGGTGCTGACCACGGAGGCCATGATCACCGACAAGCCAGAGCCCAAGCAGGCTGCGCCGGCCATGCCTCCCGGCGGCGACATGGACTACTGATGGCGGTGCCACCTGCGTCCAGGGCAGCGTCGGCCCGATCTGTCATATCCTGACGGCGCTGGTCGGCGCTCCAACGCGCAGACACCGACGGCGACCCGGTCGGCCGCGCCGGCGCGAACCGGGCGTGGTCTCCGCCTCCCAGGGCGAGGAGCACCGGCGGGCCGGTCGACGGCAGCACATCGATCGTGGGGATCTGGAGGACGATGCCAAAGATGATCCGACGTGGCCCGCGCATCGCGGCCGCCATCACCATCACCGGGCTGATGCTGACGGGCGTGCTGCCGGTCGGGGCCGTGACTGCGGAAGGACTGACGGTCAGTACGCCCTACCCCTCGGTCCAGGTCGAACCGGGTGGCGAGGTGACATTTCCCATCGACATCACCACGGCTGCTCCGGAGACGGTGGGACTCGCTGTCACCGCTGCCCCCGAGGGCTTCGAGACCAGTCTGCGCGGCGGGGGCTTCATCGTCAGCAGCGTCTTCACCGGCGGTGCCCAGCCATCCGCCGAGGAGCCACCGCTGCTCGAGCTCCAGGTGACCGTCGCCCCAGAAGCTGCGCCGGGCGACTATGAGGTGAACCTGCAAGCGACCGGCGCGGACGGGAGGATGACCGATCTGCTGCTTCGGTTGACGGTCGATGAGGTCGCCGCCGGAAGCGTCTCGCTCGACACCGAGGTGCCCAGCGTGCGCGGCGATTCGAGCCAGACATTCTCGTTCAGCCTGACCCTCAGCAACGACACCGCCGGGGAGATCACATTCGGCCTGGAAGCCGCCGGCGAACCGGGCTGGGATGTCACACCCACCTTCTCGGGCGAGGAGTTGGCCGCGACCTCTGTGGTCGCCGCCGGTGAGACCGCCACGGTCGACGTCGAGGCGGTGGCTCCGGAAGGCATCCCGGCCGGCGTCTACCCGCTGCTGGTCAGGGCGACGGGCGGCTCGTACACCGCGGAGGCTCCGCTCCAGGTGGACATCACCGGCAGCTACGCGATGAGCATCTCGACCGCTGACGGACGGCTGAACGCGACGGTGGTCGGCGGCGGCTCGACGACGCTGCCCATCGTCATCACCAACGACGGGACTGCTGAGCTGACCGACGTCACGCTCAGCGCGTCGCCGCCCGGAGAGTGGGAGGTGACGTTCGAACCGTCCACCATCGCCAGTGTGCCGGTCGCCGATTCGGTCACTGTCAACGCGACCATCACTACCGCCGGCAACGCCGTGGCGGGCGACTACCAATGGCCCATCGAAGCCGACGCGGCTGATGCCTCTGATTCGATCGAGATCCGCACCACGGTCGAGACCTCGTCCATCTGGGGCTTCGTGGGTCTTGCCCTCATCGCCGTCGTGATAGCTGGCCTGTTCCTGGTATTCCGCCGCTACGGGCGCCGCTGATGATGGTCGCGGAGACGCCCGCGATCTGGACCCGCGCCCTGGAGAAGCGCTACCAGGATGTCGTGGCCGTGCGCTCGCTCGATCTGGAAGTGCGCCAGGGCGAGGTCTTCGGGTTGCTCGGCCCGAACGGCGCCGGCAAGACCACGACCATCCTGATGCTGCTCGGTCTGACGGAGCCGACGGCCGGCGAGGCACATGTCATCGGCCTCGATCCGGCCCGCCATCCGCTGGCAGTGAAGCGGCATGTCGGCTACCTGCCCGACAACGTCGGCTTCTATGGCTCTATGACCGGCCGCCAGAACCTGCGCTACACGGCTCGCCTGAACGGCCTCGAAAAGGCGGCCGCGGAGAGCCGCATCACGGATCTGCTCACGCGGGTGGGGCTCCTCGACCCTGCCGACTCGGCTGTCGAGACCTACTCGCGCGGCATGCGTCAGCGGCTCGGGCTGGCCGACGCGCTGGTCAAGGAACCGTCCGTGCTCATCCTCGACGAGCCGACGACCTCGATCGACCCGACCGGCGTGGCCGAGACCCTCGCCCTGGTGCGCGAACTCGCTCACGACCATGGCGTCGCCGTGCTGCTATCGAGCCACCTGCTCCATCAGGTGCAGCAGGTCTGCGATCGCATCGCCATCTTCGTCTCTGGCGAGGTCGTGGCCATGGGTACGCTGCAGGATCTGGCCGATCAGCAGTCGGCCGGAGCGAACGTGATCATCGAGGTCGGCGCCGACGGTCTGCCCGAGCAGGTCGACCAGACCCTGCGCGCCGTAGCCGGTGTCAGCGGCGTCGAGGCCGACGAGCGCGATCCGCGCATCCGCGTCGTGACCGGTGCGCCGGGCATCCGTGAGCAGGTCGCCCGGGCGCTCATCGACGCGGGGCAGATCCCGTGGCACCTGCGGAGCCGGGGGATGGAGCTGGGCGAGATCTATCAGCGCTACTTCAGCGGCACCATGGTGCCGCCATCGCGGCGTGCCCGGACGCAGCCGGTGGATGAGCCGCGCGAGAAGCCCGCGACCGGCCCTCCGGCGTCGACCCTGACAGGGACCAGGCCCCCACCAGCGCGCCGGCCCATCCACAAGGGGCGCATCGCCAGCGGCACGAACAAGGAGTCCGATCCTCGTGACTGAGGGCGCTCGGGCCACTGACGGCATCCCAGAGTCGCGCCGGAAGGAGCGAGTGCCTGGTATCCCGGCTGGCTGGACGGTCATCGCGGCCAAGGACTTCGCGGACCACATCCTGAGCATCCGGTTCACTATCCTGCTGCTGCTGCTCGGGGTGATCGGGGCCTACATGGTCTATGCCATCTCGGGCACCATCCGGGATGCTGCCCAGGTGGCCAGTGGCAGCCCCCAGCTCTTCCTGTTCCTGTTCGCCGGGGCGGCCGAGCCGACCGAAGGCTTCGCCGTGACCTTCGTCGGCTTCGTGGCGCTACTCGGGCCGCTGCTGGGGATAGCCTTCGGCTTCGACGCGGTGAGTGCGGAACGCGCAGAGGGCACGCTGCCTCGCCTGGTCGCGCAGCCCATCCACCGCGACGACGTCATAAACGGCAAGTTCGTGGCGGCGCTCTCGGTCATCGTGCTGATCTTCGCGGCGGTCATGCTGTTCATCGCTGGCGTGGGCCTGTTCCGACTGGGCGTGACACCCACCGGCGACGAAGCCCTCCGCCTTGCGACGTGGTTCCTCGTTGCCGTCGTGTATGTCGGCTTCTGGCTGGCCCTGGCGATGCTGGCGTCGGTGCTGTTCCGTCGGGCTGCCACGGCCGCACTGGTGATGATCTCAGCCTGGATCGTGCTCGTGCTGTTCTGGCGGCTGATCGGCCCGGTCATCGCCGGTCTGGTCGCGCCGCAGCGGGAAACGGACACCATCGCGCAACAGGTCGGTGCGCTCACTACGCAGCAGAATGTGCTGCGCATCTCCCCATCGCAGATGTTCTCCGAACTGTCGGGCGTGCTGCTCGACCCGTCACAGACCAGTCTTGGAGTGGTCCTGCCGGATGAGCGGGCGATCCCCTCCCTGCTGCCATTCGTGCAGAGCCTGCTGGTAGGCTGGCCGCTGCTCATCGCGCTCATCGCGCTCACTGGCGCGTGTTTCGCGCTGACGTACATCTCGTTCATGCGCCAGGAAGTGCGCGCCTAGCGCCAGCTCGCACCAAGCACCCCTCGCCCGCACAGGGATGACCGGGCAGGAGTCGCGGCGACCTGACCTTCGGGTCCTTGACGGCAGGGGAGGGTCAGTCTCTATGATCTGACCGACATGAACGACTTGAGTGGACCCGGTACCTCCGGGTTCTCCGAGTTCGACCGCCTCGGGGCGGTCTTCCGGCGCACGCTGGGATTGCTCGATGCACTCCACTCGACGGGCGACCTGCCCGATGGCGCCAGCGAGGTCCTGGCGACAGAGACACTGCCCCACATCGAGGACATGGAGGAAGGTTTCAGGGCTCGACTACGGGCAGCCGAAGCAGGCCTGGACGAGTTGCGCTCGCTGGTGATGCTGGGGGGCCTGGGCCTGCCCCAGCCACGGGACGGCGCGGAGGCGCGGGCTGCGCTCATCGAGGCGATGCGTGCCCGCGCGGGCGCGGGCGGCGAACGTGAGCTGACGCGCTCACCCAGCCGGCGGATCGCAGCCGTGGAGCACGCGCGGCTGGTCTTCGCGCTGATGCCTACCTACGCCAGCGACGCGGTCCGTTTTCCCGCCGGCAGACGCACCTATGCCGACATCGCCGCTCCTCGCTCGCCCTTGGAGCTGTGCGGGCGTATCGAGGAGCTGGAGCGTGGACTCTGGTCGGTCGCGACCGGCCGCCGTCCGCGCTCGGCCGATCCAGGCTACCGGCGGATCTACGGCTTCTTCGACGTCGGTGAGCACCTCGTCTCCGGCGGTCTCCGACCGACCTGACCTCCTCGCCGCTGTGGCCGGTGACGCAGCTGCCCGACGAAGACCCGTCGGGGCATGGCCGACCAGCGCGAGACCCAGCGCGATCGTATCCTGCGGATGCCCAGAGTCTCACCGAGGCATCGCCCTGACGAACGAACGCACGCCTGCACAGACACCCGCGCCTGGTCCCCGACCAGCCTCGCCGATAGGGCCGGGCCAGCCAGCCGCCAGCGCCAGCGGTCCGGCGAGTCCGGGACGGCCCGGCACTGGTCGATCCGAGGCGCACGTGCGACCGGGCGGCACGCCGCCCAGCGGAGCGCGTGCCGGCGGTCAGCGGCCACAGGGCCCGACCCAGCCCGATCGACCCGGCGTGAGGGAACAGTTCGGTCGGGTGAGGTCAGCCGGCCGGGGACTCATCGGCGCCCACGTCGATCTGGCCAAGGCAGAGTTCGAGGTCATCGCTGGCGAGATCAAGATCATCGCCGCGATAGGCGCCGTCATGGTCGGCTTGGCTCTCTTGCTGGGCATGCTGCTGTTCGTCGGCTCGTGGCTGTTCGTGGGCGAGTGGCTGTTCGGCTCGATGGGCTGGGGTCTGCTGCATGGCACCGTGCTGACCAGCGGACTCATCGCCGCCTTGGCCTTCATCCTCATCGGTAACAGCTGGCGGGCGCCAGCGGTCGGCTTTGGACTGGCTGCCTTGGTGGCCATCGTGCTATCCCTCCTTTTCGCTTCCAACATCCTGCGCGCCGGTGCCGTGGCGCTCGGCGACGGGGCGGGCCGGGCGATCGCCCTCTCTGACGGCTCGCTGCCCATCCGCTTGACGATCATCGTCCTGGCCGTAGTGCTGGGGCTGCTGGGCCTCCTGGCCGGACTTCGCGCGGGAAGCGGTCCAGCACTAGCGGGACTGATGGCCGGCCTGGTCGGCGGTGCCATCCTCGGCTTCGTCCTGGGTGGCGAGACCCTGGCCCAAGCCTGGCCCATCGTGATGGCAGCTCTGATCGGCCTCGTGCTCATGGCCATCGCCGGCGCGGCCCTCGGAGCGCGCAGCGGAGGAGGCGGCGCGCTACAGATGGCCGCGGCGGCAGGTATCGCTGGCGTCGTGCTGGGGGCGATCCTTGGCGCGGTGACCTTCGACACGAAGGGTGCGGTCGCCATCGGCATCACCCTGGGCGCTGTCGCGTGGCCAGTGGCCAGCTTCTTGATGGCTCGTCGAGAGGGCATCTCTCCGATGCGCCGGTTCGGCAAGCTGCAGCCACGTGAGACGATGGCTGCGGTCAAGGAAACCAAAGCATGGTTGGGACAGGAATGGCAGCGTCAACGAAGCAAGCTCAGCAGGGGGTAGTGGCGGCGCGCCGTCAGCTCGGACACGAGCTGGACGAGATGCGCCTGGCCACCCGCTCGGCGGTCGATATCCCGGCCAAGGTACGCAAGCATCCGGTGGAGACCATCGGCCTCATCGGCGGAGCGGGCTTTCTGGCGCTGGGTGGGCCGAAGCGGATCATCCAAGCCATCGAGCATCGGGTCCGTCCGACCAGGAAGGATCGCCTGAAGGGCATCCTTCCCAAGGACATCGAGCGGATGGTCGACAAGACCGGCCAGAACGCCGAGCAGGTGCGCCAGCGGCTGGAGCAGGACTTCTTCGACTGGATGGCCAAACGGCGCCCTCAGCAGGCGCCCGCCAACGCGCGCCAGAGTCTGTGGAAGACGTACGACTCATTCATCGGACCGCTTGGCGCGCTGGGTGCCAAGTCACTCATCGAGCGGCTGCTGGCCGCCGACCCCAAGCGCGGGTCGGGGGCTTCCGGATCGGCGGCTTCCGGATCGGCGGCATCGGCGCAGGACCGACCCGAAGCAGTGTCCAGCGCGGACATGGTCACCGCCCGGATCGCCAAGAAGATCAGCGGGGGCGGCTGACGCGGACCGGCCGCGTAGACTCCCACTCCGCGGGCGAGTGGCGGAATGGCAGACGCGCCAGGCTTAGGACCTGGTGCCGCGTAAGCGGCGTGTCGGTTCGACCCCGACCTCGCCCACGATATCTCCGCACGGTGACGACGCTCTCGGCGGGGACGCTGCTCAGCCTTCGCCAGCGAGGCGGACGATGTCCGCCAGCCGCCGAGCATCGACCGTCAGCTCGATCGCCATACCGTCCTGTGTGACGCTGACGGTCTCCAGTCGCCATGGCTCGGATGGGACCGGAGCGACCACCACCTCCTGCCTGTCGTCGGTCTCCAGGATCAGGGCTGCTCCGGCGACGCGGAACCGCGCCTGGGTCTCTTGCTCGCCGCGGATCAGGAGCAATCCACCAGCTTCCAGGCGGACGTGATCGACGGTCAGTCCGGCATCCCGAGCGACCTGCGCAACGAGCACTTCCGAATCCTCGGCCGACAGTTCGCCTCGGGCGCGCGTCGTCTCGGCCGGTCCATCCAGATCCACGGATCGGATCATCACGCTCGATCCGCCTGGTCCGCTCACTCGGACGTCCTCGAGGTGGCCGGTCACCGACTCGAACGTGCGGTCGGCCGGCGAGACACCGTGGAGCGTCAGGTCGAGCCGCCCGATCACCGCTCGCGGCACGGTCACATCTTCCGCCCGGACGCGGACCTCCGAGGCTCGCCCCGAGAAGAGGCCGGGACCGAGCAGGTTGACGCTCACCTCGACACCGTCGCCCTCCAGGCCCGCGTCGCGCGCCATGCCGGCCAGGAGCGGGCCCGCCAGCAGGGGTACGCCGATGAACACCAGTAGAGCGACCAGGAGTGTCGAGAACACGAGGAACTTGATGATGCCGCGCAAGAGGTCCTCCGACCGCGCGAACGCTGGGTGCCGCCCGCGACTGGGAACCGCAAGCGTATGCCACCTGTCTGATCCCGTGTCTCGGCGAAGGTCCCGCTCGGCCCGATGACATCCGTCACACCTATACTCCGTTGCCCCATGACAGGATCCGAGCGGCCTTGAAGGTCACCACGCGTCCCGCCCAGCGAAGCACCGTCGTCGTCGAGGTGGAGCTGCCCGCGGATCGGGTCAAACAGTCGATCGACCTCTCCGTACGTCACCTCGGGCGCCGGACTCGCATCCCGGGATTCCGGCCCGGCAAGGTCCCCCGCCCGATGCTGGAGCGCGCGTTGGGCATCAGGCGTGACGACCCCTCGGCACCCGACCCTGTCTACGACGATGCCAAGGAGCATCTTTTCGAAGCATCCGTGGTCGACGCCCTGGAACAGGCGGCGCTCGATGTGCTGGCCATCCCGCCGCCTGAATGGACGGCCTTTCGCGAGGGCGATGGAGCCGCCTACCGCGTGACCATCCCGGTCCGGCCCGAGGTCCGCCTGGGCGCTTACGAGGACTATCCGTTCCAGCCGGAGGTGGAGCCGACCGACGACGAGCGCATCGCCAAGGTGCTCGAGCAGTTGCGCGACCAGCAGGCCAGCCTGGTCCCGGTCGAGGGCCGCGGTGCCCGGGATGGCGACTATGCGGTCATCGGCTTCGAGGGCCGCCGCGACGGCGAGGTCATCGATGGCGCGAGTTCGGAGCGGCTGCCGCTGGTCATCGGGAGGGAGCGCATGATCCCCGGTTTCGAGACCCAGCTGCAGGGTATGGCCGAAGGTGATGAGAAGAGCTTCCAGGTCACCTTCCCTGAGGACTACGGTGACTCGGGCCTGGCCGGCCAGGAGGCGGACTTCGCAGTCACGATGCGCGAGCTTCGCGAGAAGTCACCGCCGGACCTGGATGACGAGTTCGCGCGGAGCCTGGGCGATCACCGGGACCTGGCTGCCCTCCGCGAGGACATCGGGATCCGGTTGGAGCGCAGCGCGCGCGACAAGGCGCGCCACGCCTTCGCCGACCGCATCATCGAGTTCGCCACGGCCAATGCCACGCTGGACGTTCCGGAACTGCTCGTCGAGCGCGAGACGGAGGTGATGCTGGACGAACTGAAGGTGCGGCTCGCGGAGCAGGGCATCGGCTACGACGACTACCTGCGCGCGAGCGAGCGCGATGAGGCCAAGCTCCAGCAGGACTACCGAGAGCAGGCCGAGCACCGGGTCAAGGTCCTGCTCGTGTTAGGGGCCGTCGCCGACAAGGAGGGCATCGAGGTCACTGAAGGGGAGCTCCTTGCCGAGCTCGAGCGCGGCCGGCTGTCGGCGCAGACCGAACCGCGCCTGATGGCCTATCTCGAGTCGGATCGAGGGCGCTCGTACATCCGCTCCCGATTGCGCCGGACGCGCACCGTCGAGACGCTCATCGACCGCTGGATCGCCCGACACCCTGAGTTCAAGGATGTTCGCCACAGCGAAAGCGAGTCCAGTGCCGAAGACAGCGCTGGTGAGCCCCGATCAGCCCATCAGGAGGTACCAGCGGCGGTCGTGCCGGCATCGCGCTGAGGGTGCCGGGGTGCCATGGCGTGGGTGGTCAGGAGCGATGGGTGTGGCGACCCCACGACCTATAATGTCCTCCGGTCCGTACCCGCCTTGCTTCAGAGGTCGTCCAGCCCTTGGCCCGATACAGCACTCCCTCCCGCTCAGCGGCCCTCGAGGCCGCCCGCGCGACGACCTCCATGCTCGTTCCCATGGTCATCGAGTCGTCGAGTCGGGGCGAGCGCGCTTACGACATCTACAGCCGGCTGCTCAAGGAGCGCATCATCTTCCTGGGCGACGCGATCGAAGATCACATGGCTAACCTCATCATCGCCCAGCTGCTCTTCCTTGAGGCAGAGGACCCCGAGCGGGACATAAGCCTGTACATCAACTCGCCCGGCGGAGTGGTGACAGCTGGTCTTGCTGTGTACGACACGATGCAGTACCTGCGGGCGCCGGGGAGCACCATGTGCATCGGCATGGCCGCCTCGATGGCGGCCGTCCTCCTGGCTGCCGGCGCGCAGAGCAAACGCTACGCACTGCCCAACGGGCGCATCATGATCCACCAGGGATCGGGTGGCTTTCGCGGCAACACGCCCGACATATTCATCCAGGTCAAGGAGCTCGAGGCGCTCATAAATACCAACCATCGCATCCTGGCCAAGCACACCGGGCAGACCTATGACCGCATCGTCAAGGACACCGAGCGGGACTACTTCATGTCGCCCTTGGAGGCCAAGGCCTATGGCCTCATCGACGAGGTCTACACGGAGCGTGCGCAGTCACTCATCAGCGAGGCCAAGCGTGAAGGCGGCTTGGGCGGCGAAGGCGGCGCGGCCCACGAAGGCGAGGATGTCAAACCGGCCGACGAGGATCCCACAGCGGAGCCGTCGAAGGGCACCAAGGGCTGACCGTGGCCGCAGCACTCCAGGCTGGCTAAGCAACAGGCGTAGAGAGCCATGTCGACCTCGACGAGTAAGGGCTCCAAGGTCCCCTATCGCTGCAGCTTCTGCGGCAAGAGTCAGGAGCAGGTCCGCAAGCTGATCGCTGGCCAGGGCGTCTACATCTGCGATGAGTGCATCAATCTCTGCCAAGAGATCATCGAAGAGGAGATGCTGGAGACGCCACGTACCAAGCCGCACGTGGCCAAGTTGCCCAATCCGCGCCAGATCACCACCGCCCTGGACGAGTACGTCATCAGCCAGGATCGAGCAAAGCGGGTGCTGTCGGTGGCGGTCTACAACCACTACAAGCGCGTCAATGCCGGCAACCTGGTCGACGAGGTGGAGCTCCAGAAGTCGAACGTCCTGCTCGTGGGACCGACCGGGTCGGGCAAGACGCTGTTGGCCCAGACCCTTGCCCGAGTGCTGGATGTCCCGTTCTGCATCGCTGACGCCACCTCGCTGACGGAAGCTGGATATGTCGGAGAGGACGTGGAGAACATCCTGCTGCGGCTCATCCAGGCGGCCGACTTCGATGTCGCGCGGGCGCAGCGCGGCATCATCTATATCGACGAGATCGACAAGATCGCCCGCAAGGCGGACAACCCATCCATCACCCGCGACGTCAGCGGCGAGGGGGTACAGCAAGGCCTGCTCAAGATCCTGGAAGGCACGGTCGCCAACGTCCCGCCGCAAGGCGGTCGAAAGCATCCTCACCAGGACTTCATCCAGATCGACACGACCAACATCCTGTTCGTCTGCGGCGGTGCGTTCGAGGGGCTGGAGAAGATCGTCGAGGAGCGCATCGGCCGCAAGTCGATGGGCTTCGGCTCGGAAGCACAGACCGAGCGTGCGGAACGCGAGCGGATCCTGGAACACCTCATGCCGGAGGACCTGCTGCGTTTCGGACTCATCCCCGAATTCGTCGGCCGGCTGCCGGTCACCGTCACGCTGTCGGCGCTCACGCGCGACGACCTGATGCTCGTCCTGACGGAGCCCAAGAACGCCGTCACTCGCCAGTTCCAGAAGTTCCTGCAGCTGGACAAGGTGGACCTGTTGTTCACGCCCGGAGCGATCGAGGCTGCGGCGGAGCTGGCTCTGGGCCGAAAGACCGGTGCCCGGGCGCTGCGCTCGATCGTCGAGGAGTCGCTGCTGGATGTGATGTACGACATCCCGGAGCGCACCGACGTGCGCCGCTGCATCATCACCGAGGAGACCATCCGCGACGGCCGCGTGCCCCTGTTGCTGACCAAGGCGGAGATCGAGCGTGGCGTCGATGAGACGAACTACCTGGAGTTGCTGGAGCGTGGCGCCTAGGTCTTTGGGGCGGGCTTGTGCCAACCCAAGAGGTCGATGGAGCCGCGTTCGCCGTATCCCGAGACGTCTGCTCGACCATGGTGGTCGCGTTCCTGACTTGAAGTACTCGGGCGACTCGTTCCACGAGCGCAGCGTGTCGCTCGTCAAGCAAGCGGTCCAGGGCCGCGCCGTTCCATGAACCGACGATCCGGGCGTGCGCGCCGGCTGCGGCAAAGACGCTCGTCGTCGATCGGTCCCACTCACCCATCGTGCCGACCACGGCTCCACTCACGATCCACAGGCGATCATCGACCGTTTCATCGGCGCTCCGACTCATGCGCCTTGGCCGAACGCGGGGACCGGCCGTGAGCATCGCCAACCGCGAGCCGGTGCTGTGGTTCGTATCACCGGGGAGCCCGAGAGCCACGGGTCAGCCTTTTAGGACCGTGCACCCCGAGCGGCAACGGTGGCGCGGTGAAGCCCATACGGCACACAGCGCTCACTATCCCGTCGAGCATCCCGTGGCGCGAAAGTGGGTCAGGCGTCGATGGCGCGGGCGGCCTTGTCGCCGGCTCGGATGAAGGCGAGGGTCATCTCCCAGGCAGCGGTTGATTCGGCTTGGAAGTCCGCTTGCTTGCGGTCGAAGAATGAGTGCGGGGCGCCAGGGTAGGTGACCATCTCGTGCTGGACGCCGGCCGCCGCGAGCGCCGTCTCGAATGCCGCGACCGCCTCGGGAGGTATGGCCTGGTCGGCACCACCGAAAAGACCCAGGACCGGGCAGCCCATCCGATCGGCCGACTCGGCGGGAGGCGGCGAGTCATTGCGGCCACGCCCCACCGGCCAGCCATAGAAGCCGATGGCGCCGGCCAGCGCCACATCATCGAGGGTCGCGGCCAGGAATGAGAGCCGCCCGCCGAAGCAGAAGCCGACACTGAACAGGCGCTCGACGCCCCGCTCGTCGCGCAGCCATCTCGCACCCGCACGGATGTCCGACTGATTACCCGCCCAGGTGGTTCGGGCGACGTGCTCCTGGAACGGGAAGTCTGCCCCGCGATCGCGTGTCTCGGCCGTGCGGCCGAAATAGTCGATGGCCAGGGCGTCTATGCCTGCCTCCGCGAAGCGCAGGCAAAGCTCCTCGTAGTAGCGGTGGAGCCCCCGCACGTCCGGCAGGACAAGGATGCCGGCCGCGGGCGGCGAACTGGCCAATCCGGCGAAGGCCATGACGCGTTCACCGTCGGTCGACTCGAGGTCGAGTGCACGGTGGTCGACAGCAGCACCCGACACGGGATCGATCGGCGGGCGGCTATCGACGTCGAAACACATCGTCCCATGGTAGCCGGGGGCGTGGACCTCGCGTGCTAGACTCCGCGGCCCGCGGCAGTGAACGTGAGGAGTAGCGGTCGAACCGACCGGCCAGAGACCGGGGTCATCGTTTGGAAGCCCCGGCGGCACGGGACCGCCAAGGTCGCACGCGAGCCCGGCGGTCGGCGCCCGATAGCGCGCTCAAGAGGGACCTTCCGCGATGGGCACGGCAAAGGCTGCTGCGACCATCATCGGGAAGGACCGAACCAGCAGGTGGTACCACGACCCCGTTCGTCCGCTGGACGAGCGGGGCGTTTCGAATCTCCAAGGGGCTGAGCGGTGACACAGGAGCCTTACGCGATGGCCGACGAGCAGATGTCCAAGGTCTACCAGCCCGCGGCGGTAGAGGCTCGCACCTATGAGCGCTGGCTGGCCGCCGATGTCTTCGCGCCGGACGGCGTCGGGGCGCGGAACGACCCCGCCAAGCCGCCATTCGTCATCATCCAACCGCCACCCAACGTGACCGGCGCCCTGCACCTCGGACAAGCGCTTACGGCTTCGCTGGAAGATGCGATGGTCCGTCGAGCGCGCATGCAGGGCCGACCGACACTCTGGTTGCCCGGCGTGGATCACGCATCCATCGCCGCCCAGGTCGTGCTCGACGGCATCATCGCGGCCGAGGGCGAGACGCGCCATTCGCTGGGGCGGGAGCGATACCTGGAGCGTATGTGGCGCTTCATGGACGAGACGCGCGACATCATCGGCCATCAGCATCGGCGGCTTGGTGCATCCGTCGACTGGGGCAGGCTTCGATTCACGATGGACGATGTCTCGGCGCGGGCGGTCCGGACAAGCTTCAAGCAGCTCTATGACGACGGGTTGGCCTACCGTGGCGAGCGGCTCATCAACTGGTGTCCGGGTTGTCGCACCAGCCTGAGCGATCTGGAGGTCATCGCCACCCCGGAGACGGGCACGCTTTGGTCGATCCGCTATCACCTGCTGGACGACCGCGGCATACCGCTCCCGTCGGACACCATCACCGTGGCGACCACCCGACCCGAGACGATCCTGGGCGATACCGCGGTGGCCGTCCACCCCGATGACGAGCGGTACCGGATGCTCGTCGGTCGGCGGGTACTGATCCCGTTAGTGGACCGCATCGTGCCCGTCATCGCGGACACGATGGTCGAGCGCGACTTCGGGACGGGCGCGGTCAAGGTCACGCCAGCCCACGATCAGGCCGACCTCGAGACGGCCGAACGGCATGACCTGCCGATGGTCGAGGTCATGGACGACGACGCCCGTATCAACGAGAACGGCGGTCCGTATCGCGGCCTCACCCGCGAGGAGGCACGGACGCGCATCGTGGCTGACCTGGAAAAGGCGGGTGACCTGGTGGAGGCTCGGCCGCACTCGATGGTCATCGGACGGTGCCAACGCTCGGACGACATCGCCGAACCGCGGCTCAAGACGCAATGGTTCGTCAGGACCCAGCCGATGGCGGCGCTGGCGATGGAGGCGGTCCGCCAGGGTCGGACCAGGATCGTCCCGCAGCGCCTCGAGAAGGTCTTCTTCGACTGGATGGAGAACATCCGCGACTGGAACATAAGCCGGCAGCTGTGGTGGGGCCATCGCATCCCGGCCTGGTACTGCCCGGACGGGCATGTGACGGTGACCGATGTGGCCGAGGGACCGAGCGCCTGCGGCACATGCGGCCGTCCGTCGGCGGAGCTCGAACAGGACGAGGACATATTCGATACCTGGTTCTCCAGCGGGCTGTGGCCCTTCTCCACCCTGGGCTGGCCCGAGGCCACGGAGGACCTCCGGCGCTACTACCCCGGGACGGTCATGGAGACGGGCTACGACATCCTTTTCTTCTGGGTCGCCCGGATGATGATGCTGGGCGAGTGGCTGATGGCCAGGGAGCCGTTCAGCGTCGTCTACCTGCACGGCATGGTGCGTGACCCGTACGGCGCCAAGATGTCGAAGAGCCGGCGCAACGTGGTCGATCCCCTCAGCGTCGTTGACGAGGTCGGTGCTGACGCACTGAGGCTGGCGCTCATCGGTTCGACCGCTCCCGGTGCGGACCAGCGACTCGTGCGCAGCCAGCTGGACGGCGCTCGGAACTTCGGCAACAAGCTGTGGAATGCCGCCCGGTTCGTGGTCGGCGCGCGTCCGTCTGCGGTCGATCGAGAGGATCGCCTCGAATTACCCGCGCCGGCCGAGCTGGGACCGGCCGACCGGTGGATCCTCCACCGTTGCGCGCTGACCGTGGCGGCGGCTGACCGTGCCTACGACGCATTCCTCTTCGGTGAGGCAGCGCGAACGCTCCATGACGACATCCGCACCGACTTCTGTGACTGGTACTTGGAGATCGCCAAGGTGCAGTTGCGGTCAGGCGACGCCGTCCAGCAGCGCTCGACCTGGCAGGTCCTGGCCTATGTGCTCGATCGCTATCTGCGCCGGCTCCATCCGATCATGCCCCACATCACCGAGGAGTCGTGGGCTCGGTTGCCCCACGAGCATGGCGACTGGGAGCTGCTCATCATCTCGCCATGGCGCGACACCGGAGCCGCCGAGCGACGGGTCGACGAGTCCGAGGCAGCCGGCGTGGCTGCGCTCATCGACCTCATCAGCGGCATCCGTAACGCCCGTGCCGAAGCAGGCATCGAACCGGCCGTCCGGTTGCCGGCCATCCTGCGGCTTAGCGATCCAGGAGCCAGGGCCGCGTACCGCCCGCTGGCGGCCGCTGTCGGACACCTAGCCCGAGTCGATGTCACCCTCGTCGACGACCAGACCGAGCTCGATGTCATGGCCGGCGGGCTGACCGTCATCACGCCGGCCGGCGAAGCTCGCATCGCGCGTGGCGCGGCCGACGTGGAGCGCGAACTCGAGCGCCTGGCTCGTGATCTGGCAAGTGCCCAGAAGCGACTTGCGGAGGTGCGCGCGCGGCTGGCCGACGAACGATTCCTGGCACGCGCTCCAGCCGCCGTCATCGACGGGACGCGCACTTCTGCGCTGCAGCTCCAGGAGCGCGTCGAGCGCCTCACGGACCGCCTCACGGACGTTCCCTCCAGCTGACCTTGTCATCGCTTCCGGCCCTCGACCGGAACGGCCGGCTGATACTGGCGGCCAAGGGTGTCCGCGCCTTCGGGGCCGGATTGGCCGCCATCTCGCTCGGTGTCTACCTCTCGGAGCTCGGCATCGAAGGCGTGCTTCTGGGGACCATCCTGACCAGCGCGCTGCTTGGGACGATGATCCTGACGGGCGTCGTGGCCATCCTCGGTGACCGCATCGGTCGGCGCCGCCTGTTGATCGCGGGCGGCCTGCTCATGGGCTTGGCCTTGTTCATCCCGGTCGCGGCGGCCGATCCGGTCGTCCTGCTGTTGGTCGGTCTCTCGGGCGTCCTCTCGGTCACCGCCAATGAGTCGACCGGCATCGCCAGCCTCGACCAGGCCGCCCTTCCGCAGACGACGAGTGCGAGGGAGCGTACGTCAGCGTTCGCTTGGTACAACGTGGTAGCGGCCGCTTCAGCAGCAGCCGGAGCACTGATGGTCGGACCGGCCGCCGCGCTTGGTGCCGGTCTGGGGGCGGCGGGCGCGCAGAGACACGCCGTCGCATTCATCGCGTTCGCGCTGTGCGGAGCCATCGCCGCGCGCCTTTCAGCAGCGATGGACGAACGCATCGATGCTGTTCGCCGTCCGGCTGGGGTCCGGTCGGTGGGCGGTTCGTCGCGCCGGACCATCATCCGTTTGGGTGCCCTGTTCGGTCTCGACTCCTTCGCGACCGGTCTGTGCGTCCAGAGCTTCCTGGCCTTCTGGTTCGCTACCAGATGGGGCTTGGGGACGGCTGCCATCGGCCTCCTGTTCGCGGCCGGTCAGGTCCTGGCGGCGGCGTCCTTTCCCGTGGCCGCCCAGGTGGCGAGGCGCATCGGACTGGTCCGGACCATGGTCTTCACCCATATCCCGTCCAGCATCTTCCTCATCATGGTGGCGTTCGCCCCCAGCGCCGTCCTCGCCGCGACCTTCTTGCTGGTCCGGGCTTCGTTGGCTCAGATGGACGTCCCGGCGCGGCAGTCGTACACCATGGCCGTGGTCGACCCGATGGACAGGACCGCCGCCGCGGCGGCCACCAACCTGGCCAAGAGTGCCGCCCAGACGGCGGGCCCGATCGTCGCCGCTACGCTGCTCCTGCCTTTCGGGCTGGGCGTGCCGCTGGTGGCCTGCGGAGTCCTCAAGATCGCCTATGACGTGCTGCTGTACGCGGGCTTCCATGGCCGGGTCCCGCCCGAGGAAACCGCGTGACGCGGTACGATGCGAGGCAGGGGGATCACCAGTCGGCAACACGAGGTCTAGCCGTGCCCTTGGAGTTCCTGAGGCGACGTGGGGAGAAGTCGACCACCGAGAGTCGGGTGCCCGTCCTCATGTCGGAGGATATCGAAGCCGAGGAGCACGAGCTCAAGCTGACCTACCGGGCCAAGACCAGCAACGGCGTGCGCATGACGGCTGGCCCCAATGCGATGGCCGAACTACCGCACATCCTGGCCGGGATGGCCAAGTCGGATGTCGATGTCATCGACCCGCTGGCGCAGGAGTTCGCGGACGCTGCCCCGCTCATCCTCAAGCCGCCCCAGGCCCAGCAGTGGATCGACGCCAACCGAGGCCGCAGCCCAGTGGCTCGTCATGCGTTGGTGGTCCTCGAGTCGGTCGACGCGGTGGATCCCGCCTTCGAAACGCTGGCCCTGACCCTCCTCGCTGGCGAGACCGATACGTCCGGGTATCCGGAATTCGACGCCATCGTGGGCGGCGTGGCATCGCACTGGGATGAGGCCAGTGGCGACATCGTGGTGCGAGCGATCGTCGGCTGGGGCGGCAAGGGTGTCCGGGGCGACACCGATCGCAGCGCACAGCGCATCATGGCGGGTCTGCTCGCCAACATCGTCGCCAGCCAGTACACGGTCGGTCTCACACCGGTCGAGCGGCCGATGCCTCGATCCGGGCAAGGCGGTCTGGTGTGCGCCCATTGCGGCTTCGCGTCGGCCCACGAGCGGGCTTTCTACTGCCCGAAATGCGGCATGCGAATGCTGCGCGGCTGAGTACCATCCAGTCGAGCTGCCGGATCTGATGCCTGTCTACGAATACGTCTGCGTGGCATGCGGCAGCGCCGTGGAGGTCATCCACGGCATCAACGTGTCGGGCCCCACCGTGTGCACCATCTGTGGCGGGCGGATGCGCAAGGCGCTCTCCGCCCCGGCGATAGTCTTCCGCGGCTCCGGTTGGGCCAAGAAGGACGCCCGTGTGGCAGCCGCCTCACGCTCGTCCAGAGCCGATGCTCCTTCGGACGGCAGCGACACGGGAGCGGCCTCGGGCGGCTCCGACGGCGGCGCCGACAAGGAGGCCGGCAGCGCCGACAAGGAAGGCGGAAGTGCCGACAAGCAAGAGGGCTCCCGTAAACGGGAGAGCGATGGCGGAGACAAGGAGGCTGGCCGCAGGGATCGCCAGAGCAGCCAGCGGGACGACGCGCATCCACCATCCTCTTCCGGGCGGGAGGCGACCGACGGTCCCCGGCGCCGTCCTGCCAAGGACGCGCCAGATACACCTGCGGCGAAGAAGACGCCCGCCCCGACCGACGACTGACGTGCCCCGGGCTCCTTCTGACTGGATCAGCCTCGCCGAGGCGGCCAGCATCCTCGCCCAGGCCAACGTGTCGGTGAGCCGGAGCACGCTCGGACGATGGGTGGCGGCGGGCCGCTTGCAAAGCATCCGACCGGGTCGCCGCATCTACGTCCGGCGCGGTCAGGTTCGCGCCATGCTCAAGCCGGCCCGCCGCTCCGTGTCCGCCGAGAGGCTGCAGGGCACCTTCTTCGACGATCAGCCCTGATGGTCCGAGTGCCAGAAGCATGACGGCCGACATGGACGGGCCGGAACCGGCCATGGCACACGGCCGCCGCGGCCTTTCGGTCCGTGAGCGGCTGGGCGTGCTCAAACGGCGGGTGCTGCGCATCGGTGCCGTGCGCGAGCTGCTGTCGGTGATGACGACCGTCGGGGATGCCAGCGGCGACCTCCTGGCGGCTGGGCTGGCTTTCAACGCGCTGTTCGCCATCATCCCGGCGATGCTGTTCGTGGTCGGCCTGCTTGGCTTCTTCATCGCCGATCCGGCCGAGGCACAGAGGCTGGTCGAGTCGTTCGTCTCGCGTGTGCCAGCCCTGGCCGACCTTGCCGACACCGTGCTCGGTCAACTCGTCGCTGGTCGGGGGGCGTTCTCGGTGGTCGGCATCCTGGGTTTCGCATGGGGTGCCAGCGGGTTCTACGGCGCGCTCGACGAGGCGATGCGTCGGATCTTCCCCGGCAGCGCGCCGCGCGGCGTGGTCGAGCAGCGCATCAGGGGTGTCATCGCGGTCATGGCTCTGGTGGGCGCCGCGCTGGCCGCTGTCCTCGCCACCAGCGTGGTGTCGTTGCTGGACGCCGTCCTACTGCTGCCAGCCGGCTTCGAGGCGGTCCAGGTCCTGGGCTTGCTCGTCACCATCGCGCTGTTCGTGGCGGTGGTCCTGCTCACTTTACTGCTCGTGCCGAGGACCAGCCCGGGGCTCGCCGCAGCTTGGTTGCCCGCCCTTTTCGCGGGCATCGGCATCGGCCTGCTGACGACGCTGTTCAGCGTCCTGGCGCCCTTCCTGGTGGGACAGTTGTCGGGTCTCGGTCTCCTGGCCACCGTCTTCGGTGCGCTTGTCTGGCTCCGACTGGTATTCGTGGTGCTGATCTACGGTGCCGCGTGGTCTCGAGTCCGCCGTGACCGCTCGAGGCGCATCGCCGAAGCTCCCAGCCTCGACACCACCTGAACGCGGGCGTCAGAGGCGGACCGGGCGAAGGGAGGATCGCCTGGATGGGGGCGACCACAGGCCCACCGCCGCCAGTCCCTGGCGGGGCCGGATCAGGCCTGCCGAGTACCGCATCGGCGGCAGAACTGAGCGGCCGCCGACAGGGGCAGCGCGCAGTGGGCACAGGGACGGACGCCCGATGGCGGTCGGGCCGCACCTCCGCCCGACTGGTTGAAGATGCGGCTGACCATGGATGGGCCAGGGGTCGCCGTTGGCTGGAGCCCGATGGTGCCTCGGACGGCGGGCAGAGGGACCCCGATCGCCCCGTCATCGACGATGGCGGGTGGCGGAGCAGCTCGCTGGTAGACGGCGCCGAGTGGTGGCCAGACCGGCGGTTCGTCACCAACTTTGGCCGGGTTGGCGGCCGCGTCGGGCACCGTGATGGTCCAGGGCGCCGTGAGCGGTCCCTGGGGTGAATGCTCGACCGGGCCCGCCTCGATCTTTCGCGAGGGCGTGGCGGCAACGCCGTCGGGGTGGGACGGGTACCGGACCAGGCCGGACCGATCCTCGGTCTCTTCGGCCGCCACGCGTTGCCGCTCGGCTTCCAGGCGCTCGGTCTCCAGCCGCTGCCGCTCCGCCTCCAGCCGCTGGGCTTCGATGCGACGCCGTTCAGCCGCCAGTCGCTCCGTCTCGAGCTCTTCCGCGTGGATCCGTCGCGCCTCCAAACGATCGACCTCCAGGCGGGCGGCTTC
>JACCYW010000477.1 GCA_013696275.1 Chloroflexota bacterium
GTGGCAGGCCGAGGAGATGGTGACCTTGCCCTTGGCGCTCGAGCTGCGGCGTCGCCTGGGCGGTCTCGTGGTGTACGACTCACACGACCTGGACGTCCACAGCGCCCGCTTCGTCCGTCTCCCCCGGCCCTGGCGCCTGCTCCTGGCCCGTGGCGAGCGCAGGTGGGCCCGCGCCGCGGACGCGCTGATCTCCGCCAACGATGGCTACGCGGCGGTGCTCGAGCGTGCGTGGGGCCGTGCCCCCACCGTCATCCTGAACAGCCCGCCCGACTAC
The DNA here is from genome assembly GCA_013696275.1 of Chloroflexota bacterium. GTDB lineage: Bacteria > Chloroflexota > Limnocylindria > Limnocylindrales > CSP1-4 > Palsa-1032. Next base: position 275 of record JACCYW010000477.1, read on the forward strand.
GACCCGCCTGATCCTCCCGAGCGCAGATGGCACCACCTGCTCGGACTCCCGGCCGATGGCAGGGTCGTGCTCTACCTGGGTCTGGTCATGCCGGGCCGGGGCATCACTCAGCTGTGCCAGGCCATGGCGCAGGTCCCTGGCGCGACGCTCGTGGTGGCTGGCTTCGGCGCGGGATATGAAAGCTATCGCCAGCGGGCGATGACGCTACCCCATGCCGACCGGATCGCATTTCCAGGCAGCGTGGAGCACAGGCAGATCCTGCCCTTCGTGGCCTCCGCTGATGTGTGCGCGATGCCGGTGCAGGGCGACACGCTGAACCACCGGCTGAACGTGCCCACCAAGCTGTTCGATGCCATGGCAGCTGGCGTGCCGGTCGTGGCCAGTGACCTGCCCGGGTTGGCCCCCATCGTCCGCGCCACCGGTTGCGGCGAGCTGTGTGATCCGGACGACCCGGTCGACATAGCGCGCGCCATCAACCTCATCCTCGATGCGCCGGAGGTGCGTCGGGTGGCATATCGGGATGCATGTCTCGCAGCAGCCCGCGGGCGGTATGGATGGCCACGTCAAGCTCAGATCCTGCGCCGGTTGTATGCCGACCTGCGCGTGGCAGGGTAGGTGCGCGACGGCTTGGTCCTGTCAGCGCCGGAGGATCTCCTCGGTCACCTGATCCGCCAGCGGCTCGAACGGTTGCGGCCTGGGCGTCCGCTTCTGGATGATGACCTGCTCGGGACGCTCCAGCTTGGCCATCCGGCCGCTCTCGATGAGCATCCGATCCACCGCCCCGATGGCACCCACGAACGTGGTCCAGGTCGGGACACCAAGGAGCGCCGCCTCGCGATTCATGGAACCCCCGGCACTGATCACGACATCGGCGGCATACAGCAAGGAGGGACCATCGATGAGCCGATCGGGTATCACCACCCCACGGGCACGCTCGTAGATGGCGTGCTGCTGCGCGTCACGCGGGAGCATGACGATCTGGGCATCCGTCGCGCGGACGTGGGCCAGTGCCCGGTCGAAGAGGCCGCTGCTGTGGATCCCGCGGTTGTACAGGCTCATCGAAGCCGGCGGTCGCATGACCGCGATGGGGCGCCGCGTATCAAGCCCCAGCTGGGCCGGCACGGTGAGATCCGGCTCGAAGTCGGCCAGCGTCACCTGCTCCTTGAGCCCATGGATGGGTCGGTAGCGCCGCGCGTCGAGTCCGAGCGCCTTGAGCGAGGCGAACGGGACCACGGCAGGGAACATGACCTTGTCCGCAAGTCGGAAGTTGACCCTGTGTTCGATGGTCGCCCCCTCGTAGTCCTGGATGACCGTGTTGTGCAAGTGCAGCGCGCGGGAGGCGACGGAGAGATCGTTCGAGCCGATGCTGACGGCCTGTCCGATGCCTCTGCCTCGACCGAAGCGGATGAGCGCGAGGCTGCGCCGAGCCAGGTTGAAGGCCTTGCCCGGGATGGTCGCACCACCGTGCCGGCCGATGGTCGTGTGCGGGATGTCGAACAGCTCCAGCAGTCCGACCGTCTGGGCGAAGTCGCGGGCGGTCATGATCGTCTCCACGCCGGCGTCCGCCATGCGCCGCATGATGGGTCGGAAGAAGAGGACCTCGGGAGAGTTCGTGACGTCGATCCAGACCCTCAAGCGCTGGCTCCTCGTGTGCATCTATCCGGCCGGCCCGACACCGCTCGATAGTAGGCTGCCCGCCGACAGGTACGCAGCCAGCGGGACGCCATCACCACGGAGGGCGACCTGACAATCCTTGACAAAGTGCGCAACAGGACGGCTCGCGTGCGGCAGCATCGCTGGCGCATGCGCCACTACCAGAGCGCCGAACGGCACATCGTCGTGGGCGGATCGCCGCGCAGCGGCACCACGCTGTTCCGCCGCATCCTGGACCGCCATCCGTCCATCTGTTGTGGACCGGAGATGAGCCTCTATCTCCCGGCTCGCTTCCAGTTCGACCCGTTGGCCGCGCTGTCCGGGATACCCGCCGCAGAGCTGCGCGCGATGGTCCGCGCCAGCCCGTCCCAGGCTGGGATGATCGACTCGTTCGCCGACCGGTATCGGCGCGAACGCGACAAGCCCCGCTGGGCGGAGAAGACCCCTCGCAACGTCCGTCACTTCGGGTGGATCATGGAGCGCTTCCCGGATGCCCGCTTGGTACACATGGTCCGCGACGGGCGCGACGTGGTCTGCTCGGCCGCGGAGCATCCTGATCGCCGGTGGGTCGATGGCAGATGGGAGTGGCAGCTGCACCCGCGACAGCTGGAGGATCACGCGCGCGCTTGGGTCGCTGACACGGCGGCGGGGATGCTGCTACGGGGCGATCCCCGGTACTACGAGCTGCGCTACGAGGATCTGGTCCAGCGACCGGAAGTATCACTGCGGGCACTGTGCGACTTCCTGGGTGAACCGTTCGCCCCGGAGCTCGTCGATGCAGGGCAGCCAGGTCCGCCACTCCCTGCGGAGGTGGCGCCCGACCGAGGGCCCGTCTTCACCAGCTCCATCGGGCGCTGGCGCCGCGACCTACCCGTCGCGGAACTGCAGAAGGTCCTCCGGATATGCGGTCCTCGCCTCAAGGAGCTGGGTTACGGCGATTGATGCTGCCTGACCGTCAGCCCTGACCGCGCGATCCAGGGTGGCGGCGCGATGAGTGCTGGCGCGATCCTAGACGTGACGATGAAGGTCGCTCTCCGCCGTCGTCTCGAGCTCGTCCTGGCTGCGCGGCGGCTGTTCCCAGCCCATCGCTTCCGCGTCGCGCTTCGAGACGTTGAGGCGCACCTCCTCGTCCTGGACGTTCGCGATAGCCGACGAAGGGATGAACATGTCACCCGAAAGGCCCCGCCGGGCGATGACGTAGTCCTGGCCGACCTCGCGGACGGTGCCCAAACGTAGCCCGTCGTTGGTGATCACGCCCCAACCGTGTTTCAGGTCCGTCATCCGCATGCGCATCATCTCCTGGGACGAGGTGATCCTCTCGCGCCGGCCAGCGGCGAGTGGGCTGTCGCGGCCAGCTTACGCCTGCCCCGACTCAGCTGCGACCGGCGCGACCCATGCCGTGATGCCTCCTGCGCACATCGATCACGGCGTGGCGGAGAGGGTGAGATTCGAACTCACGAGCACTTGCGTGCCTACGGTTTTCAAGACCGTCGCCTTCAACCACTCGGCCACCTCTCCCGGCCGGCCAGCATAGCGCCGCCCCGGCGCCAGGCTGGGGATGCCGGGATCCCGGGTCAGCGGGCGGGCTTCTTCTTGGCCGCCTTGGTCACCGTCCGGGTATCGGCGAGTTCGACACCGTGCTCATCGGCCGCCGCAAGGACCTTCTTGGCCGCCTTGCGCTTCGCATCGCCGCTCTGGAAGTCGGTCGTGCTGAAGTACGAGGCAGCGCTGCGGACATGACCAGCGTCATTGACAGGCAGCTTCCGCTCGCCGTCATCGGCGATGTAGGCGAACTCGTCGTCGGGCAGCTTGTCACGCTGCTTCGCGCTGAGTTTGGCCATCTTCAGGCTCCTTTCGTACCGACCGTCCGTCTCCGCGTCACCGCACTCGGCCGCGGATGGGCGGCGATGATAGACTAGCCCGAACCGGGTGGCCGATGATGGGCGCCCGATGGGCATGTTCGAAACGTAGCTGCAAGGCGCGCATCCGATCGACCATCGAGGCGGGGGGTCGCGGCCGCCGAAGATAAGGAACCGCCAAAGTCAGCATAGGGAGTCGGAGACATGCCGGACCGCGATCTCATCGATACCGAGCCCGCCCCAGCCGGATCAGCTGAATCCGATGTGGCCGGCCCGGAAGCCACCAGCATCAGCGGCGACTACGCCACGGGCGGAGACCAGCTAGCCCCCGCTGGTCCGACCGAGGAGGCGGCTGATCCGGTCGGCCGCGACAACATCGCTCAGGGTCTGGTCGGCGGTCGGATGGGTACGGCTCATCCGTCCGAGGGACAGGGCCAGGGCGGCTGACAGGCCGGGGAGACAGGGATGAAGGGAGGTCTTACATGACCGATGAGCAGACACCGGATGAGGGTGACCAGGGACCGATCGAAGCACCCGGCGTGCCGATCGACCGCGACTTGGGCGAGGAAGGCAGCGGGCCGGTCTACCAGGCCCCTTCTGCGGACCAGGATGTAGCGAGCGATCCAGGCTACGACCCCGGAGTGGACGGCCGACACAACGGCTAGGCTGACTGTTCAGGCTGGGCGCCGTCACCAGCCGGCCTAGAGGGCAGGTCGGAGGGTATCTCCCAACCGTGGTCGCAGGACCTCTGGCACTTCCAGGCTGCCATCGGGACGCTGATAGACCTCCAGGACGGCGGCGACCGTCCGCGCCAGGGCGAGCCCGGAGCCATTCAGGGTATGCACCATCTCCGCCTTTGACGTGGGCGTCGGGCGCCAGCGGATGTCCATGCGGCGCGCCTGGTAATCCCGGAAGTTCGAGACCGAGCTGACCTCCAGCCAGTCCTCCACGCCGGGTGCCCAGGCCTCCAAGTCGTACTTCTTGGCCTGCACGAAGCCCATGTCGCGAGTCGCCATCAGCTTCACGCGATAGGCCAGACCAAGCCGCTGGAGGCAGCTCTCCGCCCGCTCGGTGAGCCATTCCAGCGTCTGCCCGGACTCGGCGGGGCGTTCGAAGCAGACCATCTCCACCTTGTCGAACTGGTGGACGCGCAGGATGCCGCGGGTCTTGGAGCCGGCCGCACCAGCTTCTCGACGAAAGCAGGGCGAGTAGGCCACGTAGCGGATGGGCAGGCGCGACCCCTCCAGGATCTCGTCGCGATGCAGGTTCGTGACCGGCACCTCCGCCGTCGGGACCAGATAGAGGTCGTCACGGGTGACGACGTACATCTGATCCTCCTTGTCCGGTATCTGGCCGGTGCCGCGCGCTGATTCGGCATTGACGACGGCCGGCGGCCATATCTCGGTCATGCCGTGCTCACGGGTATGGATGCCGATGAACAGGTCGATCAGCGCGCGCTGAAGGGCCGCGCCCGCCCCCCGATAGACCGGGAAGCCCGATCCGGCGACCTTGGCGCCGCCGGCCAGGTCGAAGATGCCGAGGCTGTCGGCGACCTCCCAGTGCGGGCGCCGTGTCCAGCCCGACTCTGCGTGCGCCGCGGGCTCGCCCCAGGTCCGGACGATGACACTGGCTTCCTCGCCACCGACCGGGACCTCCGGATCGGCTGGATTGGGGATGCGCAGCAGCAGGTCATCCAAGCGTGCCTGGATGTCGGCCGAGATCGCTTCGGCTGATTCGATGCGGCGGCCGATCTCGCTCGACCTGCCGCGCAGTGCCACGACCTCAGAAGAGCCAGGGTCACCACCCTTGCGCAACTGCTTTCCGATCCGCTCGCTGAGCCCTTTTCGCTCGGCTCGCAGAGCGTCCGTCGCACCGAGCTGTTGCCTGCGTCGAGCGTCCAGCGCCAGCGCCTCGTCGACCAAAGCTGGGTCCTCGCCCTTGTCCAGGGCGCCCTGGCGCACTCGATGGGCGTCCTCGCGCAGGCGCTGCAGACCGACACTCACGTCTGAGGCAGACCTAGCCCGCAGTCGCCGGCACTGGTGCCGCTGTCGGTGCGGCGGCTTCTCGGAGGCGCGCCCCCACGAACGCCGCATCGAGGCTGGCCAGCAGCCACCCCGCTCGCGGCCCGTTGGGTCGGCCAAGGAACGCCAGATACAGCGCCGTGAAGGCATCGCCGGAGGCGGTGCCGAGAGACTGCGCGGTACGGAAGATGAGGTCCTGCCAGACATCGCCGGCAGCTGGCCGCTCGGCTTGGGCGGCATCCGCCAGGGCGCTGAGATACGCCCGCTGGCCGGCATCCAGATCGGCCGCCTCGACCGGCAGCGCGGCCCGGACCGCGACCAGATATCGGTCTGGCGCAAAGCCGTCGAGCCAGGCGCGGGCGACGACCGTCCGGCGTGCCAGGATGTCGTCCTCGAGCGCATCCAGAGGCTCGCCCTTCTCGGCCGAGAAGCGCGCCTCCATATCAGTACCGGGCACCTGGACCAGCAGCGTCAGATGGCGGAACGGTGGTCGGAAGCGGGCTCCTTCGGTGGCCGGATCGGCATCCTCCTGGACCAGGCTCATCCGGAAGATGCGCTCCGGCGCGGGCGGCAACTCGCCCCGCACCGGCTGCCCGGCAGTGGCGGACGCGATCCGATCGAACTCGTCGAAGAGACCGGGGATGGCGTCTCCGGCCGGATCGAACTCGAGCGCACGGCGCGGCTTGTGCCTGAGGAAGAGGAAACGCAGCAGCTCCGGTGGCATCAGTTCGGTCATCTGATGAGCCGTCGCACCCAATCCTCGCGAAGTGCTCATCTTGCGCCCGCCGATGGTCAGGAACTCGTACGGGATGTCGAGCGGCGGCTCGCGCTGGAAGACTTCGCGCGCGATGGCATCGCTACGGTCCCGCGAGCCGCCAGCCGTGGCCAGGTCCTTGCCGCAGCCTTCGATGGTCACACCGAGCAGACTCCACTTGGCCGCCCAGTCGGCGTTCCACTTGAGCTTCGCTCGACCACCGAAGGGTGAGACGCGCCCGGATGCGCCGCAGCCGACCGCCCACTCGACCAGGTCGGCCCGACAGACATAGGCGACGGTCTGGCCGTCCCAGTCGGTCGCCAGGGTAGTGCCGATACGACCGCAGGTCTGGCAGATCACGGAGATGGCCAGCCAGTCGTTCGCCTTGGCCACCCGGCTGACTTCCAGATAGATCGCGCGCACCCGGTCAGCTCGATCGAGCGTCAGGCGGATGTACGGATCCATGCGCCCATCCGCGTAGCACTCGCTCATCCAATACGTCTCGGGCGCCACTCCAAGCGGTGCGAAGGTACTCAGGAAGAGCCGGCCAACGAAATGGCGGGCGTAGCTGGCGGCATCGCTGCCCTCTGGCGCGGGGACTCGGAAGAGCGGCACGCCCATCCACTCCGCGACCGCGTCGCCCGATAGGTGAGCCTGCGCATCCATCGGGTCCATGTCGTCGACGCCGTAGAGGAAGCGTGCCTCGGTCCCGCGGTCGTGGAGAGCACGGCGGATCGCATCATGCAATACGACACCGCGGAGGCTCCCGACATGGACCGTGCCGGATGGTGTCTTGCTGTCGTTGACGACCTGTGGACCCTCGACTTGGGCGGCTATCGCGTCAGCCCAGAAGGTGGGATCCTCATCGCCCACCTTGGCGGGCATCAGCTGATAGCGACGATCTTGTAGACCGAGTCTCCGGCAGGCACCGATACGGTCACCTTCTCGCCCTTCTTGTGCCCCAACAGGGCCCGCCCGACAGGCGACTCATTGGAGATCCTGCCCTCCCCTGGGGAAGCCTCCGCCGAGCCCACGATGGTGTACTTCTCGCGGCCGTTGGAACCGTCGATCTCCACCGTGGAGCCGATCTGGACGTGACTCGTGGAGTGGTGCTCATCGATGAGGACCGCATTCTTGATGAGCGCAGCCAGCGTCTGGATGCGCCCTTCCACGAAGGCCTGCTCGTTCTTAGCGTCCTCGTACTCGGCGTTCTCGGTCACGTCGCCGTGCTCCTTCGCCTCGTGGATGCGGCTGGCCACTTCGGCCCGCCGAGAGTTGACCAACTGATCGAGTTCACCACGCAGCTTGCCGAGCCCCTCACGGGTCAGATAGGCAGGGTTGTTGTTCACGGGCGCGTCCCCCTTTGGGCGGGGCGAGAAGTTTGGAGTGGGGATACGGAAACGGCCCCCCGCCTCGCGCGAGCGCGCACCGGGGGACCCAACGAGGGCCGATTCTAGGCGCGTCCATGAAGACCGTCAAACGGTCGTGACAGCTGGACCTTTCCCGAGTGGGACAGCAGGACCTATGAGTCAGGCTGGACCGTTGACCGTACCCC
>JACCYW010000005.1 GCA_013696275.1 Chloroflexota bacterium
GCGCGTCCATGAAGACCGTCAAACGGCCGCGACAGCTGGACCTCTCCCGAGTGGGACAGCAGGACCGATGAGTCAGGCTGGAACGTTGACCGTATCCCGGCCGGCGGTCGCCGGGCCAAGGATCAGCCCGGACCCTTGGCCGCCAAGACCGTACCCATGAGCCGCTCGTGGCCCTCCTGATATTCCTCCCGTATCCGCTCCAGGTCGTCCACGGCTTGGTCCCGGGCGGGGTAATCGACATCGGCCGAGCTGAAACGGAACTCGGCCTCGCGCCAGGCGGCGAGTATGCGGTCCAGGCGCCTGGGCTCGACCTGCTCGATCGAGCGGTCAGGGGCCTCTCCCCGCTGGATGCGCTCCTGCACGATACGCGACACCTCCTCCTGGAGGGCGCCCCACCTGAAGACAAGACGGCTGAGGACAGTGGCCTCTTGGACGAGTTCCGTGAACCGATGGCTGCCCATCGGCTCAGCGCGCTTGGCCATCTCGATGTCGCGCAAGCGGTTGATGACCTGCAACATCTCGTCCGATGTTGCGCGCAGTTCCGATTCGTCGTTCGCCAACAGGAGTTCCTTGAGTCTCAGGGGAGACGGGCCGTTGGGTGCCGTGCGGAGACTGCGGGCGGCACCTGGATCTGCGGAGGCACGCGAGTCTACACCCGTCGCAGCGGCCCGAACATGCCTGTGGCCGCGCGGCTTGAGGCTCCGCAGGCGCTCACGGCTGTCCACTCCGGGTGCCACGCCCTTGACCGTCAACCGCAAGGTCATCGTAATGCCGCCCTCCAGCGCGGGGGGGCCGAGGTGACCATCGACAGCCTAGCCTTCGGACTTGAGACGGGCAGTACGCCCAGGCGGTACGCCCAGAAGGAGAGCATGGATCTCGCGAACACGCTCGCAGCAAGCTTCAACCAGGTGATCAACGATCTGGTCACGGCGCTGCCGGACCTCATCGGCGCGGTGCTGATCCTGATAGTCGGCTACGTGGTAGCGCGCATCGTGAGCGGGATAACGACCCGGATACTTGGTCGCGTCGGCATCGACAAGGCGTTCGCCGCCCGGGGCGGAGAGGTATACGGCACGGCCGCGTCATCGTGGACACCCAGCAGGATCGCGGGCACGATCGTCTTCTGGGTGATCATGCTGGTCTTCCTCATCGCCGCCGCGAACTTCCTTGGCTGGCCACAAGTTTCGCAGTTGCTGAACGACTTCCTCGGCTGGCTGCCCAACCTGGTCGTGGCGGTGATCATCCTCATCGCGGCGCCGCTCGTGGGCCGTATCGTCAGGGGCGCGGTCGAGACCGGCTCAGCCCAGATGGGCATGAGCTCGGGCCGCACGCTGGGGCGGATCGCAGAGATCGCCGTCATCGCCTTCGGTGTCGTCGTGGCCATCAATCAGGTGGGTATCGCCGCCAACTTGGTGAACATCCTGTTCATCGGCATCGTCGCGGCCTTGGCTATCGGCTTCGGCTTGGCCTTCGGGCTGGGCGGTCGCGAGGTCGCGGCGCAGGTGACTCAGGCTTGGTATGACCGCTCCCGTGAGGCGGCGGCCCAGGCGGCTCGACCGTCTCCAGCTGAGTCACCTACGAACCAAGCCCAAAAGGGAGGTCAGTCCGGAGAGTGAGGAACCGTTCGGGCCTCAAGCACGCATCCTCACGGAGGTAAGTCAAGAGATGGAAACCGAGCAACAGAGCCCATACAGTGGCCGCCCGGTCGTCGACTGGGCCGATAGGACCTACGAGTTGCGCGATGTGGACGGCGACAAGGTAGGCAAGATCATGGAGGTGAATCCCGACTTCCTGATCGTCGAAGACGACGGCGGGTGGTTCGGCTCGAATCAGACCTACTACGTCCCGCGGAGCGCCGTCCGTGAGGACGCCGACGAGTGGTATCTGACTATCGACAAGGACGAGCTGCAAGGGATGGGTTGGACAGAAGCGCCAACGACATCAGCGTGGGCGACCAGTCAGGCCGGCGACCAGGCAGGCATGCAGACAGGAACGGCCGACCAGGCAAGTGCTGGCGACCGGTCCAGCAGTCAGCTGGAAGGCACCGGGACCCGCATCCGGCGCTATGAGGAGGATCTCGAGGCGACCAAGACGATGCGGGAAGCCGGGGAGGTCGTGGTCACCAAGCAGGTCGTCGAGGACACCAAGACCATCGAGGTGCCCGTACGACGTGAGGAGGTGCGCGTAGAGCGCCATGCTGTCAGCGACGCTGCTGAAGCGAGCGGTGCTACGGATGCCTCGGCGTTCCAGTCAGACTCGATCCGCGTCCCGGTGATGGAAGAGGAAGTGGAGATCCGCAAGGTCCCCCGTGTTGTCGAGGAGATCGAGATCTCGAAGGTAGCCACCCAAGGCACCGAACGCGTCGAAGACACCGTCCGGCGCGAAGAGGTAGACATCCAGGAGACGGGGACTCGCGTTTCAGACGATCGCTAGCGCCTCCTCAAAGAGAACGAAAGGGGCGCCTGACTAGAGTCGGGTGCCCCCTTTCTTCCTCTCACCTGACTGCTTTCATCATCGATCGCGTCGCGTCACCCTTCGCCTGGTTTCGTCTAGCTCGACGGGGTCAGGCCGACGACGGGATCAGGGCCACCTTGCCGCCGCGCCCATCGTCCGCCAGCTGATAAGCCTCAGCCGCGCGATCGAGCGGGAATCGGTCGGTGATGATGACCGACGGTCGCAGCCGCCAGCGGTCCAACCGGTCGAGTAGCTCGGCCATATGGCCGAGTGAAGTGACCCACGAACCGCGCAGGGTGAGCTGCCTGTGGATCAACAGCGGCGAGACGTCCAGGGTGACGCTTCCGCCCTCCCCGACGAAGACGCATCTGCCCCAGTCACGCGTCGATCCGAGCGCCAACAGGCGGCCGGCCGGCGAGCCCGACGCATCTATGCTGGCCTCGACGCCGTGGCCCTCGGTCGCGTCATCGATCCGGTCGCCGGCCGAATCCGTCGTGAAGGCCTCATCGAAGAGGCCGAGCTCGTCAGCGAGCGAGACTCGTTCTGCGACCGGGTCGGTACCAAGCACACGTCTGGCGCCCAGTGCTCTGGCCAGCATCCCCAGGGCCAGGCCGACCGGTCCGAGACCGGTCACCAGGACCTGGTCGCGTCCGCTGACGCCGATGCGCAGGAGGGCCTCGTAGGCCGTACCGAAGCCGCAGGCTACGCAGGCCCCATCCTCGTATGAAAGGCTCTCTGGCAAGCCCAGGCAGGTGATCTCCTCGGCCAGCAGGTACGGTGCATGGCCACCGTCGCGCTGCCAGCCGTAGGCCGCTCGCGAGGGATCGTGGCAGCCGATCATGTAACCCCGGCGGCACTCGTCGCACAGCCCACAACCGGCGATGTGATACACGCAGACGCGGTCGCCGACGGCCAGCCGACGGCACCCGGGGCCGACCTCCACCACTTCGCCGCTTGGCTCATGCCCAGCGATGACGCCCCGGTAGGCCTCTGCGCCGCTGCCGAGGTGCTCTCGATAGATGGCTCGGATGTCGCTGCCGCAGATGGTCGAGGCATGGACACGAAGAAGGACCTGGCGGTGGCCCGGCACCGGCACGTCCACCTCCGCCCACGCCACCTGGCGCTGGCCAGGAAGGATGACGCCGCGCATCCGCCGCGGCGCCACCCGACCGGTCAGTGCCTCAGCGCTGGTACTCGAGACGATAGACACGGAACCAGTCGACCTGCGTCTGATAGCCCGGTCCGCCCATCGAAACGAGCCCGATCAGCTCCGTGTCGCCCAGCTCGTGGCGCCACGTGCCACCGCGGACCCAGGGGTCGCCATCACGCTTGCTCCACGCCTGGTAGCGGTCCCCGCGGAGCCCATCCGACTCACGCTTCACGATGCGCAGGGTGGTCCATTCGCCAGGCGGCCCGATGACCGTGTTGCCGTAGCGGCGAGTGGTCGGTTGGGGCGGTGGGATCTCCTTGGCGTACTCGGTCTGGCGAGTCTCGAAGATGGAGGTGTGGCTCAGCTTGACGTAGGAGTCGTCGCCGCCATACGCGACCAGACCGCCCTGCCGGAAGTTGAAGCAGCATGCCTCGGCCGGAACGGTCAGCCGGAGGCGAGCCTCCAGCAGCCAATCGCCGGCGGGTGCCTCCCGATACAGCACTGAGGCGGTGTTGTTGTCCTCGAACAGATCGGCATCCTGGGTGTCCCAGCGCAAAAGCCCGCCCGAGACCTCGTACTGCGCGTTCTCGCCACGGATCCACTGCCACTCGGGATCGAGCTCTGAACCGTCGAACTCATGAGAGCGATCCGCGATGAGGTCACCGCGCACGGCCCGCTTCGGTGGTCCGGCACGGTACAGGTCGGCCTGGCCGGGCTGGGCCGCAGGGGCAGGCTGGGTGGTCGTGGACGCCCACCGCCCCGAGCGCACCTGAGGCCACCCGTCGATCCACTCGATGGCATCCATGAGCGGTGGCCGTTTGGTGAAATCAGGCGCATCGGCGAACGAGGGATCGTTCACGTCGACCGCGTGGTAGATCGTCCAGTGGCGGCCCGCGAAGTCGCGGAAGACGGTGTTGTGGCCGGGCCCGACCCACCGGTTGCCGTTCATCGACAGCACCGGGGTACCTCCGATACGACCATCGAAGGGGTCCTTGTCGACGGTGTCGAACTCGAGCAGCGAAACGCCATCGCGGTCAAGGTAAGGACCGACGATTTCCCTGGAGCGGCCGGCCAAGACGCTGTACCCGGTCAGCGCCTGCCGGCAGCAGTCGGTGGCCGACAGGAAGAGGTAGAAGTAGCCGCCGTGGCGGATGATCTCCGGCCCTTCGTACTTGTTACCGGGGGTGATCCTGGTGCTCCTCGCCGGATCGGACTCCAGGCCCGC